>JBIPMI010000281.1:0-4025 GCA_044369215.1 Bacteroidia bacterium
GAATTTCAATTTGTTCTTTCAGATTTTCTTCTTTGTTTCCAATGATTAAATCCGGTTTTAATTCCCTGATTTTTTCAATTTGAAGTTTTTTCGTTCCTCCAATTCTGGTTTTGCTTTGATGTGCCCATTCAGGATGAATACAAAATAGAGTTTGAGCTATGACTTCTTCTTTTAAACCTAAATCATACAGCAATTCAGTTTGAGATGGAACCAAGGATATTATGCTTACAGGCTTTTGTGGAAGGAAAATTTCTCTTCCCATTTGGTCTGTATATTTTCTTTGGTTTTCCATTTATTCGGAATCAAAAGTGCTGTTTTTAAAGCTGATTTTTTGCAGTTATTTTAATTTTATGATAGTATTGATGTTTGTTTAATGGGCTTGTTTTCTGATTATCAAACAGAAAACAAATGAAAACAAATAGTTATCTGTGTAAAACTCTGGCTTAAAAATGCTTGACAAAATTGCCATATTTAAGCTTAAGCTGCTATATTTGGAGCCTCTAAAATTGGAAATACATGGGAAGGGTATTTGAAAAAAGAAAACACAAGATGTTTGCTCGCTACTCAAAAATGAGCAGAGCTTTTACGAAATTTGGTAAAGAAATTCATATTGCCGTTAAAGCCGGCGGAACAGATCCTGATTCGAATTCACGTTTACGTGCAATTATTGCCAATGCAAAAGCAGCCAATATGCCTAAAGCAAATATTGATGCTGCTATCAATCGCGCCAGTGCAAAAGATGGCAAAGACATGGAAGAAATTGCATACGAAGGAAAAGGTCCACATGGTGTAGCCATGATTATAGAAACAGCTACTGATAATCCAACCAGAACCATTGCCAACTTACGTGCACATTTCAATAAAACAGGTGGTCAAATGATGGTTTCAGGTAGTCTTGATTTCTTATTCGAAAGAAAAGGTATTTTTAGAATTCCTGCAGAAGGTATCAATCCTGAAGATTTTGAATTGGAAATGATTGATTACGGAATGGAAGAATTAGAAGATGATGGAGAAGGTCATTTTATGATTTCAGTTCCTTTCACTGAATTTGGTGCTATGCAAAAAGGTTTAGAGGAAAGAAAAATTGAAATTCTGAATGCTGAATTACAAAGAATTCCAACAACCCAGGCAGAATTAACAGATGAACAAATTGCCGACTTCGAAAAACTAATGGATCGTCTGGATGAAGATGATGACGTGACCAATGTTTGGCATAATTTACATTAAAATCATACAAACAAAAGACCTTCGAAACTCTCGAGGGTCTTTTTTTAATATCCTATATTCAGATGAAAACACGTGCTTCCAGAAAACCAAAATTAATTGAAAGAACGGCAGAGCGTCATGATTTCAACGAAATTATTGAACTCTCTAAAATCTGCTTTCCTAATAATGAACCATGGACATACCAAATGTTGGATTCGCAGTTCAAACTGTTTCCAGATGGAATGCAGGTTATTGAATACGAAGGAACAATTGTAGGTTCAGCAACCAGCTTAATTATTAGTTGGGATGAATATGATGACGACCATAGCTGGAAAGAAATTTGCGACAATGGTTTTATTACCAACCATGACGATGAAGGTGATACTTTGTATGGTATTGAAGTCATGGTAAATCCGGAATATCAAGGATTAAAAATTGGAAGAAGGCTTTATGAAATGCGTAAGGTTCTTTGTATTGAAAGAAACCTGAAACGCATTTTAATTGGTGGACGTTTGCCTAATTACCATAGGTATAGCGAAGAGTTTGGAATCAGAGCTTATATCAAAAGGGTAATCGATAAAAAGATTAAAGATCCTGTTGTAACTTTTCAATTAAGCCAGGCATTTAATATTACCCGTATCATCAAAGATTATTTGCCGGAAGACAAAGAATCGGAAGGATATGCTTTGTTACTGGAATGGATTAACCTCGATTATATTCCTGAAACAAGAGAACGTAGCGTTTTAATGAAAAAGGTTCGTATCTGTTGTATACAGTACGAACTAAGGAAAATTAGAGGCTTCAAAGAGTTCGCCCAACAATGCGAGTATTTTACGGATGTGGCATCCAACTATAAATCGGATTTCGTCCTGTTTCCGGAATTGTTTACGACTCAACTTTTATCATTACACGAATATAAAAGTATGAGTCCTGAAGATTCTATTAGAAAACTTGATGAGTATACTGAAGACTATATTGAGTTGTTTTCGAGACTTTCTTTGGAATACAATATCAACATCATTGCAGGCACACATTTGCAGGTTGAAGGTGAAAATCTGTATAATATTTCCTACTTATTTAAACGTGATGGTACTTATGAAAAACAGTATAAAATTCATATTACCAGTAACGAATCGAAATGGTGGGGAGTTAAACCGGGTAATGAAATTAAGGTGTTTAATACCGATTGTGGTAAAATAGCCATCAATGTTTGTTATGATGTTGAATTCCCTGAAATGGCGAGAATTGCTTGTAACAAAGGAGCTAAAATTTTATTTGTGCCATTTAGTACAGATGAAAAGCACGGACATTTAAGAGTGAAAATTTGTGCACAGGCCAGAGCTGTAGAAAATCAGATTTTTGTTGCAACAGCGGGTACAATTGGTAATATTCCATCGGTTGACAATATGGATATTAACTATGCTCAATCAGGTATTTATACGCCAAGTGATTTCGCTTTTCCTCCGGATGCTATTGCAGGTGAATGTAATACCAACATCGAAACGGTTGTAATTGCAGACCTGGATTTGGCGGCATTAGAGAGAGCAAGAAATACCGGAACTGTATTAAATTGGAAAGACAGAAGATTGGACATGTATGAGGTTTTAGAAAAGTAAGGCCTTTTTAAAATCAAACAAGTTCAACTAATCCATTCCGACTTTATAGACTATTTATTAAGATTCAGGTTTCTTTCTGAATTTCACATTCATTTGATTGAGGTTATTGTTGAGTGCCTGATAATAAATCTCAGCTCCATGGTAATGCACAATCCTTTGAACAATTCTTAGTCCTAAACCACTACCAGGTTTGTTTAAAGAATTTACTCCTCTTGAAAATGCCTGAAACATGGCTGCATTATTTGGAAACTCGGGTATCGGACCTGAGTTTTCTATTTGGATAAGGAAACCATCATTCTCTTTAGCGATATTTATTTTAACCTGTTTATTGTCTGAATATGAGTAGGCATTTTTAATCAGGTTTGAAAAAGCAATTTTCAAAAGCGTTTCATCACCCATTAACTCTAAACTTAATTCTTCATTGGTATGGTTTTGAACATCAAACTGCATTTTTATATCAGGGAATACTTTTGAGATTTTATCGGCAGATTCAAATACAACCTCATCAATTCTAAGATATTTCAGAAGATGTTTTTTTTCTGTTTCATCCATTCTGGATAGAATCAGTAAAGAAGTTACTATATCAGAAAGTTGATCAACATCTTCATTGATGCTTAATAATTGATTTTTAAATTCATCAGGAAAAGATTTGTCCTGGATTAAATTTTCGAGCTGAGTACCAATACGGGCAATAGGAGTTCTTAATTCATGAGAGGCATTTCCTGTAAATTCCTTTTGGCGACGGTATGCTTTATCAATGCGTTCTAACATATGATTAAAAGCCCTTGCCAAAGCAGAAATTTCATCTTTTCTGTTTCGAAATGAAATCGGATTACTTAAGTTTTGAAAGGTTATTTCCTGAACTTTTTTTCTTAATCTATCCATTGGAGCCAAAACACTTCGACTTAAATAATACGATAAAAGCCAAACTAAAATCAAACCGGAAACAAAAGCCCAAATCAATAAATCTCTTAAATAATTTAATTTAGCATTACCATGAATATCTTCGGCTTCAACTGCAATTAAGCGGCTTTGGGTATCATCCATAAATAACTTACCCACCATTTCTCTATTTTTCTTAAAGCTATAAAATGGCTTATTATCAGAGATTTCAGCTAAATCTTCAGCTTCAATAATAATAGGATTTATGGTATCTGATTGGAAAACCAAATTGAGTTTTGCATCAAAAATGGCAACCTTCTG
>JBIPMI010000282.1:0-4015 GCA_044369215.1 Bacteroidia bacterium
TTAAAAGGATTGGGTGCTCCAGTAAGAATGGTATTGCTGCCAAAAGAATCACATGGTTATGCTGCTAAAGAGAACATCCTTCATTTATTGTGGGAACAAGACCAGTTTTTAGAAAAGTATTTGAAGAAGTAAACTTAACATTTACATGTTAAACTGGCCTTTTTCTTGGATTTAGTTTATGATGAAAACAGGATAATATCCTTATTATTCCTCACTCTTCATTTATTGTAAAATAAAATGAATAAGAAAATTTTCTTTTTGTAAATTTAATGAATTCAAAAAAATAATCTAAAAATTAATTGATTTATATCGCTCAAATGTATGAATCAAACCTAATCTAAATCAAACACATATTTCGATTCCCATAAATCGCCATTGTGTTTAAATAGAGTAATTTTATCAGCTAAAAAACCGCCATGAAGTTCTTTTGTTTTGATGCGGTTCCAAGCTTTTTGAACACATCCTTTTTCTAAATCACGGTGTGCTATTTTGATATTGGAAAAGGGTTCAAATTGTGGTTCAGGAGAAATTTTCTCAAAAAAACCTTTCATGCAAGTTAATAAACCTTCGTTCTCTTCAATTTTGGCATAAATAAGCTCATTCTCTTTATCGCAAACAATTTCAACGATTTCTATCACTTGAGAATAACAGTTTTGTACTGCCGATTTTATTTGATGAACCAATAAATATTCTTCTGAATCTCTCCAATGAAATTCTGGCAAAACCTCTATATGAGGTGGTAAGGCATTTTCCATTAACAGGAATTTATCCATCATACCACGCATTTCATCCATTATCCCAATACTGGGTTGTGGCGGACAAATGGCTAATAGATACTTGCTTTTCATAATTGATTTTGAGCCCACAAAATACAACTTGTAAGGCTTTCTAAATCAACACAAATCTTAATAATGGAGACTTTTGTTTGAGTAGCAATATTACTAGGATATCCTGCCCCATTTTGCATTTTTTTGGTAAAGTGCAAAGTAATGACTCAGCGATTTATTCACATCTTTTTCAAGATTTATGTCACTCTCTAACACTAATTTGGCTTCATTTCGCGCTTGTTCTATCAAAACATGGTCTTCTGAGATGTCTGCAATTTTCAAATCCAGACTACCACTTTGAGCTGTTCCTTCTAATTCGCCAGGACCTCTTAATTTTAAATCAACCTCCGCAATTTTAAACCCATCCGTTGTTTCAGTCATGGTTTTTAATCGCAATCTGGCATCATTACTAAGTTCATGTCCACTCATTAAAATACAATAGGATTGATCTGCACCTCGCCCAACTCTTCCTCTTAACTGATGTAATTGTGATAAACCAAATTTTTCGGCACTTTCTATAATCATTACAGAAGCATTGGGCACATTCACTCCCACTTCAATAACTGTAGTTGCTACCATGATCTGGGTTTCACCTCTTACAAATCTTTGCATTTCAAAATCCTTATCTACAGGTTTTAATTTGCCATGAACCATACTCACCGCATATTTAGGTGAAGGAAATTCTTTGATGATGCTTTCAAAACCATCAACCAAACTTTTATAGGTAAGCTTTTCTGATTCTTCAATTAAAGGATAAACTATATAAACCTGTCGACCCAAAGCTATTTGCTGTTGTATGAAACCATAAACCTGCAATCTGCTTGCATCAAAACGATGGACAGTATGAATAGGTTTTCTTCCTGCAGGTAATTCATCAATAATCGATGTATCCAAATCACCATATAAAGTCATGGCTAATGTTCTTGGTATTGGAGTAGCTGTCATTACCAAAACATGCGGCGGATACACATTTTTCTTCCAAAGTCTAGCTCTTTGTTCTACCCCAAATCGGTGTTGTTCATCAACAATAGCCAAACCCAGATTCTTAAAAACTACTTTGTCTTCTATCAAAGCATGTGTTCCAACCAAAATATGCAAATCACCAGCCTCTAAATCCAGCGCAATTTGTCGGCGTTCTTTTGTTTTTGTTGAACCTGTAAGCAAGGCAACTTTAACAGGCATATCTTTTAACAAAGAAACCAATGTCTGGTAATGTTGCTGAGCCAGAATTTCTGTTGGTGCCATCATACATGCTTGGTAATTGTTATCGAGTGCCATGAGCATAACCATCAATGCAACAACGGTTTTACCACTACCAACATCACCTTGTAAAAGCCTGTTCATTTGAATACCTCTTTTTACATCGGCTCTTATTTCTTTTAAGACGCGTTTTTGCGCATTGGTTAATTCAAAAGGTAAGTACGAATTATAAAAAGTATTGAAAAAATCACCAATTTGTTCAAGTCGAATTCCGTTTACAACTTGGGTTCTATTCATTTTATACCTGAGCAAACGCAATTGAATAAAAAAGAGTTCTTCAAATTTTAAACGATGTTCGGCTTTACCTAATTTGTCTAGATTTTCGGGGAAATGTATTTGAAGAAAAGCATCTTTTCTATTTAGGAAATTAAACTTCGTTAAAATTTGTGTTGGAATATTTTCAGCCAATTCAAAACGAGGATCTGAAATAACAGCATGAACCATTTTCATGATAGCTTTTGAATCGACACCTCTCGCCTTCATTTTTTCAGAACAATTATACAAAGGCATGATGTGTAAATACCTTTTGTTTTGTAAATCTTCAAGGTCATCTAATGAAGGATGAACCATATTAAAACTACCATTGAATTCCGATGGTTTACCAAAAATGAGGTACGTTTTATTGGCTTTTAGGTTTTCCTTAACCCATTTTACTCCCTGAAACCAAACCAATTCTAGCACACCGCTTCCATCATAAAACTCAGCAACCAAACGTGAAGCCCTACCTTCACCAATGGTTCTTAGGTTTCCAATTGTACCTTTTAATTGAATATAAGCTAAACTGGCATCAACCTCTTTTACCTTATAAATACGGCTTCTGTCGATGTGTCGGTAAGGGAAATTAAAAATCAAATCATGAAAATTAAAAATCTCCAAATCCTTCTTGAGCAATTCTGCTTTAGCCGGACCTACGCCTTTGAGGTATTCGATTGGAGTTTGTAAAAACGGATTCATGAACCACGAAATAACGTAAAAAGGGTGAATATCCTTAATTTTACCCTATTGAATTATCTTCTTAATTTTGTTGATGTTTAAACAATTAAGGACAGACAATATCAATACTAAAAATATTTACAATTGGTATTACATTCGCATCAAATGAAAACTCAACTCATCTATAAAGGAATCTTTGTATTCATACTATTATTAACTACCCAAACTATTTTTGCATCAACCCTTTTTCCTATTGAGAAAAAAGGAAAATGGGGCTATATGGATGAAAGTGGCAAAATGATTATCGATTTCAAATTCGATATTGCTGGCGAATTCAATGAGGGTTATGCAACTGTGGCCTTAAACAGAATGCCTTGCGTGATTGATGAAAATGAAAATAGGATTATTGATACAGGTTTATATCAATTCATCGGAAATTATTCTGAAGGTTTGGTTTCTGTGATGGATTATAAATTCAAACGTTATTACCTTAATAATCAATCAAAAATTGTCATCAAACTTGCTGATGAAATTTATGATGCAGGCACTTTTCATAATGGCCTAGCAAGGGTTGGAAAAAAAATCGACATCCACCAAAACAAATTTGGAGTGGACATTAGTAATTTAGGATATGCATTTACTTATATCAAAAAAGATGGAACTTATTTAACTGATTTCATTTTTGATGATGCAGATGATTTTATAGAACCAGTTGCAAGGGTTTTACAAGGCAAAAAATTTGGCTTGATTAACCTAAGTGGCAAATTCCTGATTGAACCACGTTATTCAAACATGAGTGTTTTTAATGAAGGATTAGCTGTTGTAGACTATATTGGCTCTTATGGATATATCGATACAAATGGAGTTGAAATTATTAAACCACAATTCGAATACGCAAAAGCTTTTAGCAATGGAATGGCAGCCGTTTCTGTTAAAGGAAAATTTGGCTTTATTGATACAGATGGCAAATTGGCAATTCCAGCAAAATTTGATGA
>JBIPMI010000283.1:0-3988 GCA_044369215.1 Bacteroidia bacterium
TGTATTAAAAATCCCATAGGTATAAGGTGTATTTCCTCCATTAGTGCTTATTTGAACAATACCTTTTGTATTGGCACAAAATGGTTGACTAACATTGATACTTGCAGTTAATTTGATAGTGGGTTCAGTATGTGTGATATTAAAGTTTCGAACACATGAATTATTGTCTTTTATCTGATATAACCTGGTTCCGGGAAATAATCCACTGAAGTAATTATTGCTGCTAAATTCACTTGCAGTATCAAATTTATAGGAATAAGGACTGATTCCTCCTGAGGCTACAAATTGTATACTTCCACTTGAATCGCCTTTACATGCAATTCTATTTGCAAGACTATTGCTTACTGTAATTGGTAATGGTTCACTAAATTGAATGGAACTTGAATTAGTGCAGCCCAATGAGTCCATAACTGTAAATATATAGGTCCCCGATTTGAAATTTGTAAATCTTGCAGAATCCTGAAAATTTCCATTACCCATTTTGAATCTTCGGAATCCAGTAGCAAAATTGGCACCCAAAATTATACTTGCATTGGAATCACCTGCACAGGTAACAATTTTCTTTTCTATGGTGCTTAGTATGATTGCATTTGCAGGTTGATATAAAGTAATAAGAACGCTATCTCTTAGATTATTGACATCTCTTGCATAAGCCCAGTAATTGCCAGCACTTAGGTTTGTAAATGAGTCTAATGAAGAATAAGTCCCATTGTTTAATTTATACTGGTAAGGTGATGTACCACCTATACCTGCTAGTTTAATAAAGCCTGTTGAAATCCCTCTGCAGTTAATTCCTTTTTCACTAACCGGCATGATATTAAATCCACCAATAGGTAATGAATCCAAAATCCAATTGGTATTACAAGAAGAGCTCAAGCCCAATTTGATTTTATAAAAACCAATCTGAGGGAAATTATATTCTAATGAATCTGCATTGATACTAGTATAAGTATTGGAGCCGGGAATGGTTTCTATTTCCCAAATGGTGCCACTTTTATTATTGGGTATTGTATTGGTTCTGGTATAAGTAAATTTTCTAGTCAATAAGCCTGTTACCTTTTTATTGATTTTGGCATTGGGTAAATTTCCTACATAGATTGAATAGGATAAAGTAGATTTTCCTTTCAAAGGACATTTTCTATCTGTTCCAGTAAGTGTAAGAATATATGGGTTATTAGAAATATTTGATGTGGATGGAGTCCAGCAAATTTTCACTGAATCGAAAATTGGGCCATTAGCAGCTCTGGTTGTACTATCGTATAATCGTGTAAAACTTAAATTGCTAAATGAATATGCATTGCTTGAAATTGTTATATCTGTTGTATCAAATGCATCAATATCTGTTGCCACAAAAGTTCTGCAAAGGTTTACCCCAGGGCAAGTATAATCGCTTACCTGATAATTGGTAGAAACGAGATTGCCGCTTTGGTCTATTGTTTTGATATTAGCAGGATTATTTGTTCCTGTAGATATAGAATAAAATGGGTGGTCACGAACAATACTTCCAGCATAAGTCATTACCCCATTAATCCTTCTCCATTGTTTCACCTCAATTGCAAGATTGGATACCCAAGTATTAACAGCTCTGAATCGTAACTGACCGGTAATAGGGTTTAGATGAAGTCCTAAAGGTGGAATCAAAGGAGGAGCGAATGAAGGGAATCCTAGGTAAGGAAATGGAACAGTTGGACTATATGGTGCTAAATATGGAGCATTAGTTGTTGCTGATATTTTAGAAGCAATAAATTGATAACTAAGAGAATCACCATCAGGGTCTGTTGCACTTAAATCAATTAACTGATCATAGCCCTGACGGATAACTATTTCAGGAGGATTATTAAAGGTAGGTGAATGATTTGTTGTGGTAATACATCTGTTAATAACAGCACCTACATAATAATTCAAGGCCCCTGGATTTACTAAAGTTGTATTATTGTTGTTTCGGCAGCAGTCTCCAAAGCCAACATTTACCAAACAACAACTTGGAGGTACTCCACTTAAATTTACAATACCTTGAAAAGTATAAACTTCAATACCAGGTGCAAAACTTCCAGGTGTTCTTGTGCCGCAATTACTGCAAATAGTTTTGCTTGTGCTACATAATTGAATAACATCATAAGTACTGTTTGCCGGAACAATATTTAATGGAAAAGTACCAAAAGTGGTTCCTAAACATACTCCATCTGCACCGGTAACTGTTAAGTTAAGTACACATGATGGAGAAACTGGTCCAGGAGGACACCCACAAAACGAAATACCGCTGCAATCACGATAAAGCTTATAGGTGATGTTATATTGGTTTGGACTAGAAGGAATTGCTCTGTAAGTAATTTCACCTCCTACAAGGTGATTTGCGAAACTATTTGAATGAAACGCAAGTAGAAATACTAAAATTAGGCAGTATATAATTTGTTTCATAATTTAAATTTTAAGCAAATTAATCTTTTTTTAAACTGTGGATATGGACTGATTAAGAATTAGTAAAAGTTTAGTAAGTAATTATGTAATTTTTAGGAGTTTGATTTACACCTTTTCTTTAGTTTTTATTTTAAGCAAAATCACTTCACCTTAAATTTTATTAAGCTTAATAATTTTATGTGTTCTCTAAGAAATTTTCTTTTTTAAAAGGGCTATTATGCAGCATCTATTTATCAGTGAAAACGCGCTTATATGATTAAAAAATCGCTCCTATTATTATTGTTGTTTGTTTCTTTTGTTAGATTAAATGCTCAAATCACTATTACCAGAGAAGACTATGCTTTTCCCGGTGATTTTATGAGGTATGAATCAGATACTCCGGCTGCTGCTAATATCAGTACAATTGCTTTAAAAACCGGATTGAATAAAACCTGGGATTTTTCATCAGTTCCTCATTCTTATTTTTATGATTCTGTTACATTTAGTTCAGTGCCTGCAAATGCTCCTATTTATACCAATTTACTTGTTAAAGGTAGAAATGGTGCGCATTATGAATATGCTGATAGTTCAGGAGTAAAAATGATTCTTGACAGGCCCAACAATAATATGCTGGGTTTAGCAATTAGCTTTTTGAAATTCCCAATTACTTATGGTAATAGTTTTAGAGATAGTTTGAAGTATGGCAAATATGGAACACCATTCGACTTTAATGCGCCTATACTTGGTACCATTGGTTATGATTCTTTGCGTGCTCAAATCAATGTGTTTGATACGATTACTTGTATAGCATCCGGATTATTGATTTTACCTGATACTTCATGTGAAGTTATTTTGGTGAAAATAAGCAGTCTAGCCGCCACTAATTTGTATGGTAGAATGCCAACATCAGGCTGGAGAAGTATCAATAGTTTTATTGGAATAGATTCTTCTCAAAGAACCATCGAATACCAATGGCTGGCAAAGGGTGCCAAGGGTTATATGGCACGTGCATTGTTAGATCCGAATGGAACAGTGGTAAAAAGGTATGATCGTTTTGTAAAAAAATTCACTTATCCTTTCATTAAAAATTTTTCTCCTATTAGTGCTGCTAAAGGAAAAACCATCAATTTACAAATCAATTGTTCAGGTACTAGCCTTAAACGTTTGCCGGGATTTTCACTTTTAATCAGAAAAGGAAATTTCAAATTACCTGTTAATTCTTATACCATCACAAATGATACGACTGTAATTGTTAATATTACTTTATTACAATTAGATTCATTAGGTGCTTATGATGTTAGAATTGTAGACCCTTTAGCCGGTTTAATTGAATTACCAACTTCATTCACTGTTTTACCTTTTGAAAGAACTCCAAAATTACTTTCTGTATCCATCAAAGAAAGAAATAGAAAATCAACTTATACAGATACTTTACTCTGCAGCGGCACTCATTTTACTTCCAAAGCAAATACAGTTACTGTTAAGTTTATTCAGAATTCACAGCTAAGTTCATCTATCAAAACAAGTTCGATTAAAGTTATCAATGATAGCATGGTTTCATTTACAGTTACTGTTGACAGTGCAGCTGTTT
>JBIPMI010000040.1:0-12988 GCA_044369215.1 Bacteroidia bacterium
TTTTATTCTAGATAAATTACTAAAATATCATGTTGATGTAGATAAATTAGAGCATACAGAAACTAATTTTAAGGGTAGATTGATAGAATTTGGACAGAAAAAATCATTAAATGTTGAGTTTGATGTAGAGGAAAGACCAGATGGGAAACAAAAACTATTTACCATTAAAGTATTGGTAGACAAAGAAATAAAAGGACAGGCCGAGCATACAAATAAGAAAAAAGCCGAACAAATGGCTGCTCAAAAAGCCCTTGATTCAATTCCCGAATACACTACTTATTTAGCTGCAAATTAAGTTTTGGTTATATTGTGTAACAATCAATCTTACACATGAGCTCTATTTCCGAAATAATTTCTACTGATTTGGCCGAATATGGTGAAATCAAAGACCAAATTAAAGCTATTAAAAAATTTGTTTCTAAGCTTGAAGTGATGGAGGGGAAAAAGTTTGAGCTCAAAAAATTCAAAACAAATATTTCAAATAAGCCCTTTGAAAAGGTAGAAGGTGAATTGTTGCTGGAATTAGGTTTAAAAGCACTTTCAGTTTTTCAGGATAAGTTTTATGCTGAGGGAAAGAGAAGTTTTTTAATCATCCTTCAAGCCATGGATGCCGCTGGTAAGGATGGCGTAATAAAATATGTAATGGGTGGCTTAAATCCACAGGGAGTGAGGGTTACAAGCTTTAAGGTTCCTTCAAAAGAAGAACTTTCACATGATTTTTTATGGAGACATTATAAAGCTCTTCCGGCAAAGGGTGAAATTGGGATTTTTAATCGCTCACATTACGAAAATGTTCTTGTTACCCGGGTTCATCCTGAATATATTTTAAATGAACATATTCCGGGAATTGATTCGGTTGATGATGTTAATGAGAAGTTTTGGCAAAACAGATTCAAACAAATCAATCATTTCGAAAAAACTTTATCAGATTCCGGAACAGTGATTTTGAAGTTCTTTTTGCATGTTTCTAAAGATATTCAAAAGGAACGTTTATTGGAAAGAATTGAAGAAAAGGGTAAAAACTGGAAATTCTCTTCAGGTGATTTGGCCGAAAGAAAACTTTGGGACAATTATATGTTTGCTTATGAGGAAATGATTTCAGCTACTTCAACAAAAGAAGCACCTTGGTTTGTTTTACCTGCAGATGATAAGTGGTTTGCCCGTTTATGTATGAGCACAATTATTCAGCAATATTTCGATAAGATGGATCCCAAGTATCCAAAATTGAATTTGTTTGAAGAAGCAGAGATTCTTAAATGCAGAGAACTACTCTTAAAAGATTAAAGATTCTGTTTTTGGATAATCAATTCTTGTTAGGTATAAACCATGTGCAGGAACTGATTGTCCGGCCTCCGACCTGTTTTTACTTTCTAGAATTTTGATAAAATCATCAATGGAACAGCGGTTTAATCCAACTTCAACTAATGTTCCAACAATTGCTCTAACCATGTTCCTAAGGAATCTATCAGCTTGGATATAAAATATTAACAAACCGTTTTCGTGATGAATCCATTTAGCTTCATCAATTCTGCAAATGAATGTATTTACCTGTGTATGTACTTTTGAAAAGCATTCAAAATCGGTATAGTTCTTTAATAATGAAGCTGCTTCATTCATTTTATTGATATCTAAATCACGGTAAAAACACCAGCTTAATTCTTGTAAAAACGGGTTTAATCTGTTTGAAATATGGTACTCGTATGTTCTCGAAATTGCGTCAAATCTTGCATGAAATCTTTCGGGCACTTTAAAGGCTCGATATACCGAAATATCTTTTGGTAAAATTGCATTTAACTGGTAACAGAATTTGCCTGTATCTAATTCGTTTTCTGATTCAAAGTGTGCAAAATATTGACGTGCATGAACACCAGTATCAGTTCTTCCACAACCTGTAATCTCTGTTGGTACTTTTAATAAAATCTGTAATTTATTTTCAATCTCGGCCTGGACAGAATGTGCATTTTGTTGCACCTGCCAACCATGGTAGTTTTTTCCGTTATAAGCAAGTTCTAAAAAGTAGCGCAAAAGTTTTAAATTGATTTCAAATTTAAGTTACAATCTCTTTTCTTCAATTTTTTCTCGAATCAATTTCTTGAACTCTTGAATCCGTTCTTTCCATGTATTTGATTTTCCGATTTCAATCAATTGTAGTCTCCTTTCTTTTGAATCTTCCTGTAGAGCGATTTCAATATTTTCGAGAAATTCCTCATGGTTTTCCGATAATTTTATTTCATTGGAGAATGTGTAAATGTCTTTTGAAAAATTACTGCTGATGACTGGAATACCAAATAGTAAATACTCATTAATTTTTAATGGATAAATACTTTCTGTTAGCACATTTTTTAAGAAGGGAATAATGGCACAATCTGCAAATGCTAAATAATTTTTTAGTTCAATTGCTGGCTTTGGTCCAATGAAAAGTATATTCTTGATTTTATTTAATCCGGTTTCTTCTATATCTTTTTTATCATAAAGCCCAACGAAAACAAGCGTACAATTTGACTTGCTTAGAGCTATCTTTTTTAGTAATTCATAATCAATTCTTAAGTGACTAAGTCTTCCAGTAAAAAGAATTATTTTACCTTTAACATCATTTAATTCTGTTGGTTTTTCTGGTTTGTTATTGCCGAATGAAAAAAGTTCCGGGTCGACAGCATTAGGAACCCGATATGCTTTTTTTTCTTTAATGCTTAATTTTTCTGCGAGTTTAAATGAACTAGTGACAACCAAATCAGCACTCTTAACCGCATCAAATTCTTTTCTAACTCCATGTTTAGCTATATATTTTTCTTGTGATATATCATCACAACTTCTATATATTTTTAGTAATGGCCGGATGGTTTTTTTACTAATCACATCAAAATAGGTAGGCAGAAATGAATTGAAGTAAATATAGTTTTTGATGTTATATTCTTTAATTGTTTTTTCAATAACCTTAGCTACTAAAGATTTATTATACTTTGAGGTGATTTCATATAGAAAACCTTCAGGAATAAAATTAATTGGAATGCTCATTTGAGGCGTTACCGAAATTAATTTGGTTCCATTTAAATCTACTTCCTTATAAATGTTTTTACCATATAGGATGGCTTCTTTTCTAATAGAAATAGGATTGAGTTCCTTTTCTGCCAGATAATCTTTGTATGAAAAAGGTCTGTCTATATAAAATACCCTGTTTGTTTTTGCAAACTCTTTTGCAATTCCAAGAGTGGAAGAATACAATGTATTATCCCATCTAGATAAACCAATAATTATCAAATCATAATTATCGGACATTTTTACTTTTGTTTTGAGTTTCTAAACATTCTTTAATATTACTAATAAATAGGTTTATTGCATAAATAAAGCTCTATTTTCTTATTAATTTTTCAATTTTCTTTCTTTTTTGCTTGTATGAAAGGATTTCCTGACAAGAAATAGGCTGAAAAATTTGTATTTTCGCGATATATTTAAAGTTAACAGAGAGGATTTTCATGCAAGAATTTTTAATTAAAGACTTAGCTGCTTATGAGGGTAAACAAGTTACTCTGAAAGGTTGGGCAAGTAACAAACGTGAAGGTAAAGGCTTGGCTTTTATTATTTTAAGAGATGGTACCGGTTGGTGCCAATGTGTTGTTTCACAAGAATCTGTATCTGAAGAAATTTTCAATGAAGCTAAAAAAGTAACCCTTGAAAGTTCTCTTGAATTAACAGGTTTAGTCGTAAAAGATGAACGCCAGATTGGTGGATATGAAATTCAGGTGAATAATTTAAATCTGATTGGAACCTCTCCTGAATACCCTATTGCTAAGAAAGAACATGGTGTTGATTTCCTTACTGATAACCGTCACTTGTGGTTGAGAAGTCAACGTCAATGGGCAATTATGAAAATTCGTAACAGAATTATTTTTGCTATTCATGAGTTTTTTCAAAATGATGGTTTTGTTCAAATGGATGCGCCAATTTTTACAGGTAATGCCTGTGAAGGTACATCAAATTTGTTTGAAACTGATTTCTACGGAGATCCGGCTTACTTGAGTCAAAGTGGACAATTATACGGAGAAGCAATGGCTTTTTCTTTGGGCAAAATTTATACTTTCGGTCCAACGTTCCGTGCAGAGAAATCAAAAACCAGAAGACATTTAAGTGAGTTCTGGATGATTGAACCTGAAATGATTTTCCATGATATTTTCGATAACATGGATTTGATTGAAAGATTTCTTCGTGCAGTGGTTTCTTCTGTTTTAAATGATTGCAAAAAGGAATTGGAGATTGTTGGAAGAGATACATCAGTATTAGAAAACATTATCAAACCTTTCCCTCGTTTAACTTATGATGAAGCTGTAAAAATTATCAAAGGTGAAGAAGATGTTAATGGCAAAAACGCCATTACTTCATTGGAAGATGAAATGAAGAAAGTTGAAGCCAGAATTATCGAAATCAATAATGATATAACTGCCAGAGAAGAAAAAATCAAAACTCCGGGAATGAAAAAAGGAGAAATTGGTTTTAATCAAGCACAAATTGATAAGATGAAACAGGAATTAGCTGATTTGGAAGAGCAAGCCAGAAATATTCCGCAATGGTTAAACAGTGCAAGAAACTTCGAATACGGAAACGATTTTGGTGGTTCAGATGAAACAGTATTAACTCGTTTGTTTGATGTGCCAATTATGGTTTATAACTGGCCACATGAAGTAAAAGCATTCTATTTAAAACGCGATCCTAACGATAGTAGATTTGCTCGTGGAGTAGATACTTTGGCTCCTGAAGGCTATGGAGAAATTGTTGGTGGCGGTGAACGTGAAACTGATGTGAATTTATTGATTGATAAAATCAATGAACACGAATTACCAATGCAGGCTTTTGAATGGTATTTGGATTTAAGAAGATATGGTACCGTTCCTCATGCAGGTTTTGGTTTAGGTTTAGAGCGTTTGGTTACCTGGATTTGTAAACTGCCACATGTAAGAGAAAGTATTCCTTTCCCTCGTATGTACGGTAGATTATTACCTTAACATTTATTTTTTATGAAGCCTCAGTTTGTGAAGTCTATATTGGGACTTAGTGTTTTTTTATTGTTTACATTTCATGTATCGGCACAAGAAAAAAGCAGGTTCGAAAGGCTCATGGATTGGGGTTATAAAATTATGGAGGGTGATAGTGCAAAGCCAAGAAAAGCGGTTTTAGTGCTATTACCAATCTGGGGTGTTAGTCCCGAAACTGGCTGGCAACTGGGTATTTCTGCAGGTTATTTGTTAAAGTTTTCTCAGGATAGTTTAACTAGGCCATCGATTGTTCGTTTGAACTGGCAGTTCACTGAAAAGAAGCAACTAAGTATTAGGCCATCTGTTGATTTATTTCTGAAGGGAAATAAGTACAATATCAAAGGGCAATTTGTATACAATAAATTCAATGAAAATTTCTGGGGAATAGGAAATAATACATTGAAGGATGATAAAGAGCTGAATAATTTTCAGCAATACAAATTGAATTTTCGCTTCTTAAAGCAATTTTTTAAAGGAGTTTATTTTGGTCCTCAAATTCAATATGAAAAACTATTTAATCTTGAATTTCAGGAAAATAGTAAGTTTTTAAACAAAGGAATTGCAGGTCTTGATGGATTTGAAACCTTAGGTTTAGGAATGGTATGTGTATATGATAACAGAGACCATGTTTTTTATACCAAAAAGGGAGTTTATTTGGAGATTTCAAGTATCTGGAATAGCAAATCAATTGGTGGTCAGTTTAATCACAGCAATTATTTTATAGATCTTAGAAAGTTTAAAACGCTTTGGAAAGATAATGTACTGGCATTTCAAGCGGTTGGAGCAATTAATATTGGTACAACTCCATACCGACAATTAGGAACCATTGGAAATGAAGCCTACATGCGTGGTTATTATAATGGTAGGTTCCGCGACCAGCATATGTTTGCTACGCAAGCCGAATTAAGAAAAACTGTTTGGGGTCCTTTTGGAATGGTAGTTTTTGCAGGTTTGGGAAATGTTGGAAATAACCCTGAAGATTTGTTTTCTTCTGTTAAACCAAATTATGGATTGGGTATAAGAGGAGTAGTACTAAGAAAAGAGCATGTTAATTTTAGAATTGATTTGGGTTTTGGCAGCAAGCGGATTAATGGTTTGTATCTAACTATGGCTGAAGCTTTTTAAGCATCACCAGGTTTTCATAACAATTGGTTTCCATTTGAAAAGGAACTGTTCCTTGTGCTTCAAAACCCATTTTTTCATAAAAAGAAATTGCTTTAGGATTTAAAGCCCAAACACATAACCAATATTCTGAATAACCGTTATTACGAATAATTTTCTCTGCATCAAGGACTAATTGTGTTCCAATTTTCTGTCTGCTAAAAGCTTCAAGTATATACAGTTTGCTAAGTTCAGGTCTTGAAATTCCGTCAATAGGATTTTGCTTATCGTAACAAATTTCTGTTACACCCAATAAATTATTTTTTATATCAGCCACAAGTTGAAAGCCTTCATCTTTTTCGATTTTACTTTCCAGGAAAACAGGTGAAAATTGGTCTTCGATAAAATTTGCATATTCATCAGAAACACCTTCAAATCCATAGGTATGGATATAAACTGTTTTATAAAGAATAGATAATTTTTTTGAATCATTAGCGCTGGCAGGCCTAATCTGAATATCAGAATCCATAAAAGTATAATATTAAGAATTATACTTATCGTATAAATGCAATAGTATTCCATCTTTTAGACCTGTATTTGCAGGCGCATAAACCTTTTCAATATTTGCCCAACTCAGAATTCTTAAATAGATATCGGCTGAAACATCAATAATATCAGCTCTGTCAGGATTAAGTTTAAGTTGTTCAATTCTTTCTTGTAATGACATTTTAGAAACCTTTCTGTGGAAGCTTTTTAGCTGTTCACGCGTAAAGGTTAAATCCGTTGAATCTTCATTAATTAAGTGAAAGATTTTATTGATAGTTCCGCTTGTAACGATTGCTTCCAGTTTCTCCAAACCGATGGTTTTGTGTTTAACCCAATGCTCAATTGATTGCCAGGTGTTTTCTTTAACTGCTCCATCATAAGCTCGCACAGTGCCAATATCAAACGAAACAGAATTAATGATTTTACAATCTTTAATGACAGTCATTTCTGTGCTTCCACCACCTACATCAATGGTTAAATAGTTTTTACCTTTTTCAAAAAATTGTGAAATTGATTTTAATATGATTTCACTTTCTTTTTGTCCATCAATAATCTGGATTTTAAGACCAAATTCTTCTTCAATTTTCCTGACAATTTTTTGTCCGTTTTCTGCTTCTCTCATAGCAGATGTTGCACAAGCCAAATAATGATCTACTTCAAAAGCTTCAAGCATTAATTGAAAAGCGTGCATGGCTTTAGTAAAAAGTTTTCGTTTTTCTTTGCTTATGTATTTGTCTTTAAAAGCATCATCACCTAGTCGAACCGGTATTCTAACAAATTCTACCTTTTTGAATTTTTCTTCTCCGGGATCATTTTCAACTGTTCTTACAATTTGTAATCGAACAGCATTTGAACCAATATCAATAGCGGCAAGTTTCATGTAAATTAAGGCTTAATTAGTTTGATAAACCAAGGTAGACGATTCATTTTTAATCGGTAATAATGGAATTTTTCAGCGCCAAAACTCTTGAAAAAACGAGCGATTCCGGGAATTTCTGAACCTTCAAAATCTAGGATCATTTTATGTTCAGAAAACTGAAAAATCAAATTATCGAATAAAAAGTGCATGGCACCGGCTTCTCTTCCAGACTCCGATGCAGTTCCTAAAATAAAAATGATTCGATTTCTATGGCTTAAGAATAATCCTGCAGCAAGCAGCTCATTTGTTTTATTATAAACTGCTCTGGCAATCAATTTTTTTCTCTGCCAGGATTCTTCCATCAAATCTGAAAATCTGTTATAGTCTGCTTCCTTTACCCCTTTGGTTACAATTCCTTTATGGAGTTTATAGAAATTAATGATATCTCCATAAGGAATTGTTTTAATTTCAATTTCCTGTTTTTTGGCCTTTTTTAGATTCCTTTTGGCTTGCTCGTTATAGTCTTTGTAAATTTTATCGTATGATTTATTTAGATTTAGGAGGTAATTTTTTGTCTTTTTAACCTTGAATCTTTCATCCAATAAATGGTTTTGTTCATTTAGTTGAATTTCAATAAATCTGAATTTTTTAGGAATTGCCTCAATAAATTCTCGTAAAATTTCCTGTCGAATTTCCAGCTTGCTAAAAATACCTAATTGTTGCGTAAAGAAAGGCTGGTATAAGTAATTTAGCAAATACTTTCTTCCTTTTGTGAGCGGCATCACTGCCGTATAATCGTCCAACACCAAGGCTTCCCATCCGGGTGAAACTGCATCGAGATACCAAGAAGAAGCATAGATAAGTGAGTTGATGGATTGTTCTATACAAACGTCCCATTTTGCTCTATCTACATCCTGGTGTTGGAGATATTGTATCAAGGTTTTAATTAAAATGGAAGGTCGTCAGTCGCTGAATCTGAAGTGAATTGTGGTTCAGGATCCGCATGAAAAGTTTCACCTACAGCTGATGCAGATGATGAACTTGCCGGTCCATTTAATTCAATTTTCCATGCACGAATATCAGTATACCACCTTCCATTGTACTCTCTCGATTCAATATTAAGGGATGCCTTAATTTCGTGACCAGCTGCAAATTTCTTCAATTCCTGAACTTTATCGTTCATTACACTCATACAAACTTTGCGAGGATATTGTTCCATAGTTTCAATAACAAACTCTTGTTTTGACCAAGGTTTTCCTGCTTTACTCTGTCCGTTTGTTTCAGGCATTACCTGAATAATTTTTCCGATGATGTCTAGTGCCATATGTTTAATTATTATGTTTTTTCAATTACAAGTTAAGCATTAATTTAAATTCTGAAAATTTGATTTTAATGAGGTTTATTTTTTTGTGCTAATTCCCAATTCGTCTAATTGTTTTAAAGCGATTTCTGACGGTGCATCAATCATTACATCTCTACCTGAATTATTTTTAGGGAATGCAATGAAATCTCTTATAGAATCAGCACCTCCGAACAATGAGCATAATCTGTCGAAACCAAAAGCGATTCCTGCATGTGGCGGTGCTCCAAATTCAAATGCATTCATTAAAAAGCCAAATTGTTTCTGCGCTTCTTCATCACTAAAACCTAAAAGCGTGAACATTTTCTTTTGTAAATCTTTGTTGAAAATACGAACAGAACCTCCGCCTACTTCAACACCATTAATAACCATGTCATAAGCATTGGCGCGCGGACTTATACAATCTTCACTTAATTTATTTTCAGCTTGTGATTGTAACATTTCATCCACGATTGCAATGTCTTCAGGTTTTGGTGAAGTGAACGGATGATGCATTGCAAAAAATCTTCCTTCATCTTCAATAAATTCCAATAAAGGAAAATCGATAACCCATAAACAAGAAAATTTATTTTTATCTCTTAATCCCAAGCGAGTTCCCATTTCCAAACGCAATTCGTTTAAGGCTTTTCTTGTTTTGTCTACTTTTCCTGCTAAGATTAATATCAAATCACCAGCTTCTGCATTCATTGCTTCAGCCCAGGTCATTAATGCAGCTTCATCAAAGAATTTATCTACGCTCGATTTGATTGTTCCATCTGCGTTTACTCTTGCGTAAACCAATCCGCTTGCACCAACTTGTGGACGTTTTACAAAGTCAGTCAATTCATCTAATTGCTTACGGGTATATTCGGCACATCCTTTTGCACAAATCCCAACAACCAATTCAGCATCATCAAATACTTTGAAATTTTTACCTTTTGTCAAATCATTTAATTCCACAAAACGCATATCGAAACGAGTGTCAGGTTTGTCTGAACCATAAAATTTCATGGCATCTGCGTAGGTCATTCTTGGAAGTGAATCAATATCAATTCCTTTTACTTCCTTAAACAAATACTTCACCAAAGCTTCAAACATATTGAGCACATCTTCCTGCTCAACAAAACTCATTTCACAATCTATCTGGGTAAACTCCGGTTGTCTGTCGGCACGTAAATCTTCATCCCTAAAACATTTTACAATCTGGTAATAGCGGTCAAATCCACTTACCATCAATAATTGTTTAAAAGTTTGTGGTGATTGAGGCAAAGCGTAAAACTCACCCTGATTCATTCTGCTAGGCACCACAAAATCGCGTGCACCTTCGGGAGTTGACTTAATTAGAACAGGTGTTTCAACTTCTATAAAATCCTGGTTATCGAGGAAAGTACGGGTATGTCTGGCAACCTGGTGACGTAATTGCAAATTCGCTCTTACATTATTTCTTCTTAAATCGAGGTAACGGTATTTCATACGAAGTTCATCGCCACCATCTGTATTATCTTCTATGGTAAAAGGAGGAGTAATTGCCTCGTTTAAAACCTGAATTTTAGTAACTTCAATTTCAATATCTCCTGTAGGGAGATTTGCGTTTTTGTTCTCTCTTTCCTTTACCAAACCACTAACCTGCAAAACAAATTCACGTCCTAATTTGCGGGCAGCACTGCACAAATCAGCATTTGTATCCATATTAAAAGCTAATTGAGTTAAACCATAACGGTCTCTCAAATCGATAAAGGTCATTCCTCCTAAATCTCTGCTTTTCTGAATCCATCCGCATAAAACAACTTCTTTTCCAGCATCCGATAATCTGAGCTCTCCACAAGTATTCGATCTTAACATAGTTCTGTTTTTTTGTTTCTAATTTGGATTCTGTCCAAAGGAGCGCGAAAATAGAAAATTTGAGGCAGATTTTTGTTTCAAAATAGTGTATCAAATTAGTTGTGTTGAGAATAAGGCAATATTTCTGCTGATTGCCTTTACTTTTGTTAAAAAAAAATAAAGAAATGGGAGAACTATTCAGTGATGAATATTTTATGGAAATGGCCTATAAGGAAGCCCAAAAAGCTTTTGATGAAGGTGAAGTTCCGGTGGGAGCAATTGTTGTTTGTGAAAATAGAATCATTGGAAAGGGATACAATCTCACAGAAAGACTACATGATGTTACAGCACATGCTGAAATGCAGGCAATCACAGCAGCTTCCAATTACTTAGGTGCCAAATACCTGGTTGATTGCCGCTTATATGTTACACTCGAACCTTGTATTATGTGTGCAGGTGCTATTTACTGGGCACAATTGGGTGAATTAATTATTGGCGCTGCCGATTCTAAAAGGGGATTTTTAAGGGAAGGAAAACACTTAATTCATCCTAAAACGGAAATTCGAAGTGGAGTTTTAGAAGACAAATGCAGTTTATTGGTCAAAGATTTTTTCAAGGGTTTGAGGTAATTTTCTGGTCAATGAGAATAGTATTTGGTGTCAAATCGATGTCTTTCAGAAAGTTTAAAAAAGACCAAATAGAATTTGAGTCTTTGTTGATGGGTAAAGAAATTCTTGAAGTTCGACAAAATTATTTCCACCTTTATTTTATTCCTGTTTTTCCTATTGGCAAAGAATATTTGATGCATGGTGAAAATGGTGCTAAAAGAAAAATTTCTGAAACAGAATTACAAGCTGTCCAAAATACTTTTATTCCATATCGTTTTCCTCTTTTGAGTTTTAGTCTGCCAATATTACTTATTATTGGATTCTTGGTTTATTTGGCTTATTCTAAAATTTCTTTGGAAGTAGTAACTAATTCTCAGGAACAAGTTGCAAGCAAGTATTATTCCACGCTTCATACGAGTTTAAAAAATTCGAAAACAAATGATTTATTGATTTTCGATAGAAGCAGGCTTCCTGCTTCAAAAGCAGATTCCGAAGAAGAGCAATGGAAATTCGATAATGAAGTTATGAAAGTTGGGGCCTGGATAAAGGAAAGAAATGGAGATAGATTTACACTTTGTTTCATTGAAAATGGGGAAATTGACTTTGTTTCTCAGAATAAAAAGGACCTCAACAAAATTCCAGATTTACCTTATATAAATGATAATAATATGGAATTGACCCTGGATGATTTGAAAGCCACAATACCCAAAGATGGTTCGCTTTATTTTCATGCATCCGAAGCTGTGGTTCCTTTAGGGAAAAGAGAGGGTTATTATAGTTTAAATACTATTGTTAAAATAAGAATACCAGAGCCTGAAATCATGATGGCTCAAGGACTTGAATCCAATGGCAAATACATTTTGATGAACCTGGCTAATATGGGAGTAGATGCGCAAATTAAAGAAATACGAACTGTTTATGGGAATTTGGATTGGAAAGAAAAGTTTCCAAAAGATTTTCCGGAATGTTCAAGAGAAAACGGCTGTAGGATTCAGTTAGGTGCTACTTTTAAAAAGGATATTTTCCCAATTCAAGTGGCAAAAATGAAATTGACATATGGCAAAGGAAATTGGATTACTTACCTGATTGTGTTAAGTAATGAAGATATTAATCTGATTGAAATCTATAAGAATTAGAAGCTTAAAACCTTTTGTTTGATAAACGTGTTAATTAATTTGACAATCATGTGTGGCCAAATTTTAAACACATATATTCGTAAACTAAATTATAAAAAAATGGCATTTGAATTACCGAAACTCGGATACGAGTACAACGCTCTTGAGCCGCACATCGATGCGCGTACAATGGAAATCCATCATTCTAAGCACCACAATGCTTATGTAACCAATTTAAACAATGCAATTGCTGGAACTGATACTGAAAAGTTAAGTTTAGAAGAAATTTGCAAAAATATCAGCAAACACCCTGTTGCAGTAAGAAACAATGGTGGTGGTCATTTTAACCACAGCATGTTCTGGAATATCTTAAGTGGAACTCCTTCTTCTCCATCTGCTGAATTAGCTGCTGCTATCGAATCAGATTTGGGTGGAATGGATAAATTTAAAGAGGAGTTTAACAAAGCTGCTACAACTAGATTTGGTTCAGGATGGGCATGGTTAAGCGTAAATGCTGATAAAAAATTAGTAGTTTCTTCAACTCCAAATCAAGACAATCCTTTAATGGATGT
>JBIPMI010000041.1:0-12968 GCA_044369215.1 Bacteroidia bacterium
TGAAACAGGATGTAGATGTCAAAAAAATGGCAAAAGACCTGAATAAAGCTGATAACTCATTTATTGTTAATGGTTTGATGTTGGCAATTTTGATCTTTATTATTACTTATATCTATGTTGAAAAAGTAAAAACGCCAACTGCTTACAAAATGGCCAATATGTTCAAAAAGTTGCAGTTATTGTCATCTGCGGCCTTCAGTATTGGACATGGTGGTAATGATGCTCAGAAAGTAATGGGAATTATTGCTGCAGCTTTAATTGCAAATGGCGATATAACCGATTTCAAACAAATGCCGGATTGGGTACCTTTGGCTTGTTATGCAGCAATTGGTTTAGGAACCATGAGTGGTGGATGGAAAATTGTAAAAACAATGGGAACCAAAATCACCAAAGTTACACCTTTGGAAGGAGTTAGTGCAGAAACTTCAGGAGCCATTACGCTATTCATGACAGAACAAATGGGAATTCCAGTAAGTACAACTCATACAATAACCGGTTCTATAATTGGAGTTGGGGCTACAAAACGACTATCTGCGGTTAGATGGGGAGTTACAGTTAATTTACTTTGGGCATGGATTTTAACAATACCTGTGAGTGCAGTAATTGCCGGAATTACTTATTATATTGTGTATTTATTTTAAAATGAATAAATCCTTAAAATACAGCACCATTCTCTGTTTTGTTCTTGTTACATTTTTTATTTCATGTATTAGAAATTCAAGAAGCTCAATTCCTAAAACAGGTAGTTTCGGAGAACAAATTGATTTAAATTCTACCTTTTATAATCCAGGAGATACACAGAACTTAGGACAAACTTTATTTACAGGAGAAATTGTAAATTATTGCAAAGGAGAAGGTTGCTGGCTAAGTCTTAAAAACGAAAATGGTAAACCTATTTTAGTTGAAGTAAAAGATAAAAAGTTTGTTTTACCTTTAAAAATAAATGGTTCTAACGCATTTATAAAAGGAGAACTTCAATATGTACAGGCTGATAAGTATGATTTTAAAATCATAGCAAGTGGAATGACAATAAAATAGAAAAAGGGCTGATTTTCAGCCCTTTTTCTATTAAGCTCTTGCAACTAACTCAATATTATTGAGTTTGCGAGCATGCTCCATAATTATTTCGATACTTGATTCAGAAGGTTCAGTTTCAAGTTCATCCAACATTTTGATTGTTTGTTTGAACTCTAAAAAACGTTTCTGAAGTTGTGGATTTACCTGAAGTTCAGCATCCATAGCGGATTTTTCTTCAGCATCCATTTCGTCATAAATGTAAAGGAGCAATTGGTTTTCAGAGTAATTTTCACTCATAAGCTATTTATTCGTTACGCTAAGTTAACGTATTGAATTGAAAAATATTTTATGAGTTCAAAAAAATTATATCTGAACGCCTTTTTCTAACATTAACTTCCTTAAATTATTTAGAGCATAACGCATTCTACCTAAAGCAGTATTTACACTAACTCCTGTTGCATCGCCAATTTCCTTGAAACTCATATTTCCCCAATGACGCATAATTACCACTTGTCTTTGTTCTTCAGGTAAATATTTTACTAATTCCTTGATTTTTTCTTCAGTCTGATACTGAATAATTTTGTCTTCTTTGGTTCCTTCTTCCGCAATAACTAAATAAGAAAAGATATCATTTCCTTCACTATCAGTGATGGTGGTATCTCTTTTCATTTTGCGCAGATAGTCAATGGTAAGATTGCGTCCAACTCTTACAGCCCAGCCTGAAAATTTTCCTTCTTCATTATAATTACCTGACCTTAAGGTATTGATAATTTTAATGAAAGCTTCCTGAAAAATATCTTCGGCAAGACTTCTGTCGCGAACCAAAAGATAAATCGCAGTAAAGATACTACGTTTGTGGCGTTTAATTAATTCTTCTAATGCTTGATCGAGACCTGATTGATACATTTTCACCAACTCATGGTCACTAATTTTCTGCATGTTCATGGCAGTAAGGGTTAAGGGTTGAACAATAAAAACTAGTGTAGAGTTATTTCTATAAGCGGTGATATTTTATGTATGAGTTGTACTAATTGGTTGTTAAATCAAAATTAGTAAAATATTATTAATATGCAAGTTTTTCTAAAAAAACTTTAAAACTCCTTATTTAACAGGCCTTCTGGACTTCATAGTAGTGATTTCCGGTTTTAAAATATTAAACCTAATCCCCAACGAAAATTGAATTATTGCCAATGGAACCTTTAAATTCTCCAAAGATGTACTTACGGGATTGCCATTTGTATCTGTAAATTTAATTGTTCCATAATCTGGTCGGCCATACAATAAATCTGCTCCGGTAAACAATGATACTCCCGGATTGAGATGAATGTTGGCTCCTATTCCTACTTGAACCAAACCGGTAACAACAGTGGAACTTTTCCATTTAATTATTACTGCTGAATCATAATTCAAATTATAACCCGGACTACCTAACCAAGCAATGCCCAATCCTAATTTTCCGAATAACTCATAATGTTGATTGCTATACTTTAACTTACTTCCAAATATTAAAGCGCCTTGATTCCAAGATTTTAAAACTTGAACCGATCTAACATCAGTATTTCTAAATAAAATCAATCTATTAAATGCATCGTAATCAACCTTGTTTTTATTGTATATTATTGAACTATACATATTAAAATAGTTTGATTTTGTTTTAAAATCATAAACAAATCCGGCGTGAAATCCTGATTTAGCAACACCATTTTCATTTAATGGAAAATCTTTTGCTCCATACATGCCAAATGGTAAACTGGGTCCACCATAAACTGTAATAGATTGAGAATTTACCTTCGGTATAAAAAGAATGGTAAAACAAAAACAAATTAGCCGAGTAGTTTTTTGTAATCTTGCAAACATTGAGTAAAAATTACTTTTGGGAAAAATAAGAAATGTCAGGTAAAAACCAACAAGATATATTTATAAAAGGTGCAAGGATGCACAATTTAAAGAACTTAGACGTAAGTATCCCGAGAAATAAATTAACTGTTGTAACAGGTGTTTCCGGTAGTGGGAAGTCGAGTTTAGTTTTTGATACTCTTTATGCGGAAGGTCAAAGACGTTATGTTGAAAGTCTTTCAGCTTATGCAAGGCAATTTTTAGGTAAAATGAATAAACCGGATGTGGATTTTATTCATGGCATCTCCCCTTCTATTGCAATTGAACAAAAAGTTAATACACGAAATCCAAGGTCTACTGTTGCTACTTCCACAGAAATTTACGACTATTTAAAACTTCTTTTTGCACGTGTAGGTTCTACATATTCTCCAATCAGTGGAAGACAAGTTAAAAGGCATGCTGTTGAAGATGGCGTGGATTATATCCTAAATCTAAATGAATCAACAAAGGTTTTAATTTTAGTAGAAATTAAAGAAGGTGAAAACGGTTTAAAAAAGACACTTGAAACTTATCTGCAAAACGGATTTTCAAGGGTGATGTTAAATGATGAAATGTTGGACCTAGAAGATGCTATATCTAACAGTTCATCAGCTAAAAAAACCAAAAATTCTGATACCTATTATTTAGTTATTGATCGTTTTTCAGTTTTAAAAAATGATGATGAGTTTTCCGGTAGAATTGCGGATAGTATTCAAACTGCTTTTTATGAAGGTCATGGTGAATGCATTATAGCTTATTACAATGAGCAAAATGAAAAGATAAGTGAGATTTTAAACAATCGTTTTGAACTTGATGGAATGGTATTCGAAGAACCATCAGTAAACTTTTTTTCATTCAATAATCCCTATGGAGCTTGCAAAACTTGTGAAGGTTTTGGAAGTGTTGTGGGTATAGATGAAGACCTAGTTATTCCAGACAAATCACGTTCAATTTTTGACGATGCAATTGTGCCTTGGAAAGGCGATAAAATGAGCGATTGGAAAACCATTTTCTTAAAGGTTTCTGCTAAATCAAAATTCCCAATTCATAAACCTTATTACGAGTTATCACAATCACAAAAAAACTATTTGTGGGATGGAGATGAAACATGGGTAGGTTTACATGGTTTTTTTGGTGAATTAGAAAAGCAAACTTATAAAATCCAATACCGTGTTATGCTGGCTCGCTACAGAGGAAAAACCAGCTGTCCAGATTGTAAAGGAACTCGCTTAAGAAAAGATGCTTCCTTTGTCAGAATTACTGAGATAAACGAAAACATTAAATCCTGGAAGGATTATATGAGTTTGAGCAATATACTTTTAATGAGTATTGATGATGCTGTAACTTATTTTAACTCATTAAAAATAAACGAACAACATCAAATCATTGCTAAACGAATGTTAACCGAGATTACTAATCGTTTAGGATTCCTTCAAAATGTTGGATTAGGTTATTTGTCATTAAACAGATTATCGAATACACTAAGTGGTGGTGAAACCCAAAGAATCAATCTAGCTACTTCACTGGGTTCCAGTTTAGTTGGCTCTTTGTATATATTGGATGAACCTAGTATTGGATTGCATAGTAAGGACACCGAAAAACTGATTGAAGTACTAAAACACCTTCGTGATTTAGGCAACACAGTTGTGGTAGTTGAACACGATCAGGACGTAATGGAACATGCTGATCATATTCTAGATATAGGCCCACTTGCAGGTATTCATGGAGGAAACTTAGTTGCTCAAGGAACCCTAAAAGAAATCAAAAAAGAAGGAATTAGTTTAACAGCGAAATTCCTATCCGGTAAAGAACAAATTCAAATTCCTGAAAAAAGAAGAAAATGGACTGATTATATTGGAGTAAAAGGAGCACGTCAAAACAATTTAAAAGGAATTGATGTAAAATTTCCTCTCCATATTTTCACAGTTATAACCGGAGTTTCAGGTAGTGGGAAAACCACTTTAATAAAAAGTATCCTCTATCCTGCCATTCAAAAGCATTTAGGTAATTATAGCGGTGAAAAAACCGGTCAGTTTGAAAAGTTAGAAGGCAATGTTAATGGAATTAAAGCTGTTGAATTTATTGACCAGAATCCAATTGGAAAATCAAGCCGTTCTAATCCAATTACGTACATTAAAGCATATGATTCAATCAGAGATTTATATGCCTCACAAGCAATAAGTAAATCAAGAGGATATAAGCCGCAACATTTTAGTTTTAATGTGGATGGAGGCCGTTGTGAGACTTGCCAAGGAGAAGGAGAAGTAACAATTGAAATGCAATTCATGGCAGATATCCATTTACTGTGTGAATCGTGCAATGGAGCTAGATTCAAAGAAGAGATTTTGGATGTTAAACACAATGGAAAAAGCATTTCGGATTTATTAAACATGAGTGTTGATGAAGCCATTGAGTTTTTTAATGAAGATACAGCTATTGCAGCTAAACTAAAGCCATTACAAGATGTTGGGCTGGGTTATGTTCAACTAGGACAAAGTTCTAACACCTTAAGTGGTGGTGAAGCACAGCGAGTTAAATTGGCTAGCTTTTTAGGGAAAGGCAAAAATCCTGATCCCGTATTATTCATTTTTGATGAACCAACTACAGGTTTACACTTTAATGATATCAGAAAATTATTAAAATCATTTGATGCTTTGATAGCCCAAGGTCATAGTATTTTGGTTATTGAACACAATATGGATATCATTAAATGTGCCGATTATATTATAGATTTAGGTCCAGAAGCCGGAACAGATGGTGGAAATTTAGTTTTCGCCGGAATACCTGAGGAATTGATTAAAGTAAAAGGAAGTTATACGGCTAAGTTCCTAAAAGATAAATTAAACTAAAATGAGTACCACTCAACAACCAAAAGTTATACCTTTTAAAGAGATGATTATTTATGAAGATGATCAACTTATTTTCATAAATAAACCTGCTCATTATTCTTCTTTGGATGATAGACATGGAGATGTATTTTCAATCATCAGACAAGCAAAAAAACATGACGAAAACTTGCAGTTATGTCATCGTTTAGACAAAGAAACCAGCGGTATTTTAATGCTTTCAAAAAATGAAGATATTTATAGAGAAATGTCTATTTTATTTGAAAAGAGACAAATTGAAAAATGCTACCATGCTTTTATTGGTGGTGTTTTATCTGTTCAAGGGGCTGAAATAAAACTGCCTTTAAGTCAATCAGCAAAAGGCGTAGCAAAAGTTGATATGAAAGAAGGAAAACCTTCAAAAACTTTTGTTTCCACTATTAAAACCTTTCAGCATTTTAGTTTGATGGAATGTAAACCTGAAACAGGAAGATTGCATCAAATAAGAATTCATTTGGCATCACAAAATTTCCCATTGGTAGCTGATACATTATATGGAGGTAAAATGCCATTCTTATCGCATATCAAAGCAAAATTCAAAGAAAGCAAATGGGAAAACGAAGAACCAATGATGAAAAGAGTTGCACTTCATGCCTATCAATTGAAATTTGTATTGGGAGAAAAAGCTTACGAAATCACGGCTCCATATCCTAAGGACTTTGCTGTATTTTTAAAATTGGTTGAAAAATTTGACTCTCATTAGAAGCACAGCCCAATCTTGTTTTAAGCTTCCATTCGCTTATAATTGTAAGAATGAATCTTCAATTAAAACAATGGATTGATGGAACTATTGGCCGTGGACTTGCTGCTATAAATGTAGTGCTTGTAAGAGGTATAGGATTAATTCTTAAAAGAGATCATTCATTAAAAGAAGCACCGGAAAATATTCTTGTCATTAAAATGCTGGGGTTAGGCAGCATACTAATGGCAATGGATAGTCTTCATGCAGTAAAAATCAAATATCCACATGCGAAATTGATTTTAATGACAGGAAAAGGCGTTGCACCCGGAATAGAGCCATTACAATTCTTTGATGAAATCTGGGTTCATAACGACAAAAGTATTTTCAAGCTAGTTTCATCTGGATTTCAATTGTTGTTCAAATCATGGAGTCTTAAAAAACTATGGGTTGTTGATTTAGAGGTTTACTCTGTATTAACAACATTGTTCAGTGCATGGACAATGGCGCAGAATAGATTTGGATTTCAGTTAAATAAGGTACATTTTAGAAACTACCTGAATACTCATAATTCCTATTTCAATCAATTTGTAACCGTAACTGAGAATTACGAATCATTGATTCAACAAATGAATGTGAAGCAAGCAATACCTTACATCATTCAATTAGGAGAAAAGCATCCAAAACCAGTAATTGATTTTATAGCAATTAATAATACTTGCAGTGATTTAGGTGGTAATTTAAGGAAAATTGAACCGGCATTATTAAAAGAAATCATTGATTTAATTCTTAATCAATCACAATTAAAAATTGCATTAACAGGAGCTCCGTCAGATTTTCATGAAAACGAAGTATTTGTAAAAACAAACGGATTTGAGCACAATGAGCGGGTTAAAAATATAGCAGGAAAACTCAGTTTTAAAGAATACTATGAGTTTCTTCAATTCGAATGTAAAGCAATGATTAGCATTGATAGTGCACCTTTACATATGGCAATGCGATTAGGATTGAAAACATTCAGTTTATGGGGACCAATCAATCCTCAACAGCGATTTAAATTTGAAAATCAAGAAAAACATAGCTTCCATTTTCTTCATAAAAACTGCTCTCCCTGTATCCATTTATCAGATATTGTGCCTTGTGGAGGAAATAATCATTGTATGAAAGATATGAAATTGATTCAGATTAAAGAACAAATTTTGAAACTTGTTTCAGCATGAAAATAACAACAAATCAAACCAAATATATTTTATTTATTTTTTGCTTTAGTTTGATATTATTCAGGCTTCTTAACATTTCAATTTATACTGAAGGCAGAGCAAGAAGTGCAATTCTTGGAGATGCTTTTAGTGATAAAAATACTATTTCATCTGCAAAATTTTTTCTTGATTCAGGATTTACCCAAACTTCTTTTTTGCCGGTTCATGAATATTACCCGGCAACAGAAGCTGCTCATCAGGTATATACCCACTACCCTGCCCTTCCTAATATTCTAGCTGGAATATATGCAGTTATTTTTCAAAGTATTGATGAACGATTATTGCGTATAATCCCATATTTAATAGCCATCTTTTTCTTCTTCTTTATATTTAGATTGTTAAACAAATTACTTGATAATGAAAAAGCTGCATTAATAGGCGCAGCTTCACTTTGGCTTGGAAGTTATTTCATTAATTGGGCTGATAATTTACATCAGCATTTATATGGTGAATTCCTCAAATGGATTTATGTTTATCTGCTATATATTTATTACGAAACGGATAGAAAAAACCAGATTTACTTTTTTCTCATGCTGTTGATTATGGCATTGGAAGTTAATATCAGCTTTGAACAACCAGTGTTTCTTGGCATGGCAACATTAGGTTTTTCTATCATTTACAAAAAGGGAGTTTTTTCAAAAGAAACAATAAGTGCTGCGATAGCTTTATTTTTTGGATTGTTTCTTCATCTATATCAAAATGCTGTGTACTTTGGAAGTTTCAAAGCAGCGGTTGATGATTTAATTCATGCTTATACTTTCAGAGCTACAGGGGCAGAGACAGTTGGGTACATCAAAGAAAAAGAGTATACCTGGAAAAACTTTCCTGAAATTATGTTTGGTTGGTTTAATGGTATGGAAAGATTTTATGTATTACCCGGATGGAGTTTGCTCATTTTATGGTTGATATTCTGGAAGGAAATCAAACTTAACCAAAACAAACTTTTTCAAATTAGTTTAAGCCTGTTTGTTGCTTCGATTGCATGGGGATTTGTTATGAGTCAGCATGCTTATATACACGCGTTTACCAATAAACATTTTTCAATTTTTGTTGGATTAAGTATGGCATTATTAATATCACTTTATATTAAAAAACTTAAAATAGATTTTGCAGGAGTTGAACTAAAATGGAAAGTATTCCATATAGTTTTTATTGCTTATAATTTAATTATGTTTCTAACTCAAACTGTTTGGGAAATCTGGCTGGAATTTGGGTTTTTATATCCACATTTTGGAACATAAAATTGGAATCAAAGAGAAAAAATAAAAAACTCATTTGTTTGCAGTAATTTGAAATTTAGTATTTAAATTTTAGATTGATAGAAATAGCAGTAGAAAATTAAAGTTGTAAGCTCATCTGTTTTTCAGAACCCTCTAATTTCAATAAAAATAATTTTGCGGGCAAACCTCCTGCATAACCCTGTAAATCACCCGAACTTGCAATAACTCTATGACAAGGAACGATAATAGATAGAGCATTGGCACCATTTGCTGCAGCAACGGCTCTGATAGCTTTTTCATTATTCAACTGTTTACTTAATTGAAGATAATTTCTTGTTTCTCCATAAGGAATTTTCAATAACTCAACCCAAACTTTCTTTTGAAAATCGGAGCCTGAAAATAGTAAAGGCAAATCAAAATTGTTTCGTTTTCTCGAAAAGTATTCCTGTAATTGTTTAATACAATTTTCGTGTAAAGGAGTAAATTCTTCAACAAAATTAGCATTTAAAAATTGTTTAATTCTAGTATCAACCTCCATGCGTTTTGCTCTGAATTTCCAATCGCATAAGCATAAACTACCTTTATAATCGCCAATAATAATTTCTCCAATTGGCAATTTGAAATACGTTATTTTGATAGGAGAAATCATCAATCAAACATAATCCTAAAATTCATTTTAAAGAGAATTGATAAATTTTCTCATAGATGTTTATTTCAAAAAATTATCTCCAGAGTAAATTGAATGCTTTTATTTCCCATGATAAGCATGCAAATTTGTTTATGGCAAAAAAACCAATCTTAATCATTTGGGTATTAATTTTATTTTTTCAAATTAAAGTAAAAGCTCAGCATACATATATCCCACTTGGTCAAATGAGTATGCAGGTTCTTGATAGATTAGAAATTAAGAGTGGAGAATTGAATCAAAACTATTTTCATAGTTCAAATAAATCTTACAGAAGAAAATATATAGCTGATTATTTAGGGACATTAAATGACTCAAACCTTCAATTGTCAAATCAGGATAGATTTAATATTAACTATGTAAAGACAGATAATTTTGAATGGACCAATAACCCCAATACACAATCGAAAAGAAAATTTGGGAAAAACTTTTATAAAGAAAAATCGGCATTGTTTTCAGTTGTTAACCCAGAGTATTCAATTGTTCTAAATCCTGTTTTATGTTACGATATATCGAGCGAAAGAAACCAGGAAAATTTTGCTTCATTAAATAACAGAGGTATTGAACTTAGAGGCCATATTGGTAAAAACATTGGTTTCTATTCGCAAGTAAGTGATGAAATTTTAATTCCCAATTCCTATACAAGACAAAGGTTTTACTATGATTCTGCCTTTATGTATGTTAATTTTTACAAACCTGAAGGAGATGGTTCAATTAGTTATTTTAATTCGAGTGGATACATCACTGCCAATTTAAATAAATATATGGATCTCCAATTTGGACATACAAGAAATTTTATTGGGGATGGATATAGAACATTTATACTTGGAAACAATCAACCTGAATACCTAAACCTAAAATTAAGTACCCGATTTTGGAAACTAAATTACACCAATATCTGGGCAGAACTTAGAGATTATCCGGTTGGAAGACCAACTCAATGGTTAAGATTTTCTCAGCCAAAACATTATATGGCAACACATCATTTAAGTATTAATTTAGGCAAAAACTTTAATTTAGGAATATTTGAAACTATTCTATTTCAAAGGGATTCTGGGCATTCTACTACAGGATTTGATTTAAATTATTTGAACCCCATTATTTTCTATAAAAGTGTTGAAGATGGATTGAATAGCTTAGATAAATCAATCATTGGAATGAACTTTAAATGGAATATCAAAAAGAAAGTTTCCTTATATGGCCAATTTGTATTTGCAGAGTTTGTTTTTAATGATTTAAAAGCCGGAAATGGAAGTTATACTAACAAATTCGCTCTTCAGGGTGGATTAAAATACATAGATGTTTTGGGAATATCCAATCTCGATTTACAAGGAGAAGTGAATATAAGCAGACCTTATATGTACACTTCTTACTTACCTCAAAACTCTTTTAGTAATTTCAGACAAAGTATGGCGCATCCATTAGGTGCAAATTTTAAGGAGCTTGTTGGAATAATAAGATACCAACCCATGAATAGAATTTTTATGATGGCAAAAGCTATTATATATATGCAAGGCTTAGATACCAATGGAAGTAATTGGGGAAGTAATATCAGAAAATCATATTATGACAACACTAATATGTATGGAAACTATATTGGGCAAGGTGTTAAAGTAAATACTTATTTAGCTGAACTTACAACTACCTGGATGCCTAAACATAATTTGTTTATTGATGCAAAATATACTTATAGAAAAGCTAGCTCTCTTGTTGATTGGTTCAATGAAAAAACAAACTATTTCAGTTTTGCTATCAGGTATAATTTTAGTGTAAGAAACTATGATTATTAATTAAATCATTTGGACCACTTTATTAAAAATTTCAATCCAAATCAAACAATAAACCATTAAGCTTAATTTTAATTTCTTCGGGTGTAGGCAAAAAGTTTTTATAAGCCGTTGGTAAAGTATTGGCCAATTGATATGATGCAATGCCAATTGGACCATCATTATTTTTTAATGCATATTCAACAATTGTTTTGTTTTTACTTTTACAGATAATTATCCCTATAGAAGGATTTTCATCTTTCAATTTGATTGTATCATCTAATACAGCCAAATAAAAATTCATCTTTCCTGCAAATTCTGGTTTAAAGTTTCCAGTCTTTAATTCAATAGCTACTAATGATTTCAATCTTCGATGAAACAATAATATATCAATATAGAAATCTTCATTTCCAACTTGTAAACGATACTGATTTCCAATCAAAGTAAAATCACTTCCGAGCTCAAATAAAAAAGCTTTGATATTTTTCATCAATCCTAATTCAAGCTCTTTTTCAGAATGAGCTTCTGCTAAATCCAAAAATTCAAAGCAAAATTCATCCTTCATGATAAGCTTTCCTTTGATTTTCTTATTTTCAGGTAATGCTTTTTCGATATTGTTGTTTAGCAAAAATTTCTCATAAGACTTGCCCGAAATCTGATGAATCAATACACTTTTAGACCAAGCATTTTTTCTTATCATTTGTACATAATATTCTCTTTCTAAATCATCTTTACACCTTTCAAGAATAACTATATTATGACTCCAGCTAATTTCTTGCACCAGTGGTGCAAGTTTTGTATTGTATTGATAATGAATATAAAACTTACGCATGCGCCATAAATTATCCGTTGAATATCCTTGTGTATCAGGAAATTCTAATATCAAATCTTTCGACAATTTTTCTACTACAGATTTCCCCCATCCTAATTCATTTTGCTTCTCAACAATTCTTTTTCCTATATCCCAATATAAGGTGAGCAATGTATGATTCACATGCTTTAATGCCTCATATTGTGAAAGTCGAATTTTCTCTTTTATTTCTGTGAGAAATTTTCTGTAGGTTCTAAGGTTTGTTGTCTTCATGTCTTAAAATTAAAACACCCTTTTCAATAGTTCCAGATTCTTATTCTGAAAATTTGAGAGCCAAAGCAAGCGAATTATAAAGCACTAATATTCAAACACAAACTCTAATTAAAATTAAAACTCTATCTTTTCAAACATCATCCAAATCACTCAAAAGTCTAAATCTTAAGGAATACCATAAAAACTTTCATTTATACATTTTTGAGTTGAATATTTATAGATAAAAGAATACGAATATCCGCTTCTTTACTAGCAAATTTAATAACATCAGCCCTCACCCCAAAACGTACGCGAACCAAAGGTTCGCGTACGTTTTGGAGTGAGGGCAATTCATTCATTTTTATTTACTACAATAATGTCATCCCTATGGGATTTTAGGAATTTTCATAAAAAACTAAATTCTATTTTCGATTCATCTTGCCCTAATTTATAGTCATAAATCAATTTTAAAATGTCTAGAGTTTTTCTAAAATAAATTACAGGTAAACATGCGGATAC
>JBIPMI010000042.1:0-12903 GCA_044369215.1 Bacteroidia bacterium
ACAGAAGAAACAATTTTGTTCCGCTTAAAATCAGGTAAATAAAGCAAATTGAGTTCTTTGTCTTCATAAACATTGTCGATATCTCTAACAAAACGTTCAGGACAAACCATCAGCAAAAAATTGAGTTTATTTTTCTTGTTGATTTCGGTGGTTGATTTTATAATCAAATCACCATAACTAGGTAAACCAAGACTTTTGAGTCCAACTACATGTACTAAAGGATAAAAATTCTGGTAACGTGCAGAAACAAAAAGTGAAGATTTTTTATTGAAATAACTTGGACCATCATAATTTAGATTCACTCCTAAAAGATCAACTTGTCCATCAAAAACAGGGCTAGTTGTATTACCCTCTTTGATATTCAAACCCAGATAGGAAGCACTTCTTCTGCCATATTCAGCGCCAAAAGCGGCACCTTGAAAAACGGCATTATCAATAACCCTTGGGGCAAAAATGCTGAACCTTCCACCATTGGGATCATTAAAAAAACTATTCCCTTCTAAATGCCCAACTTCAGTGAGAGGCACATCATCAACCATATAAACATTGTCTCTTACACCCTGACCTCTAACCGCAATTGCTGAATAAATTCCACCACTACTTGTAACACCTGGCAACATTCCAATTGCTCTGAAAATATCACCTTGAGCACCCGGATTTAAAGAGATTTCGTCTCTACTAAAACTAAATGTAGAAATTGGTTTCGACTTGGTATTCTCGAATCGAAACACTTTGATATTTACTTCATTTAATGATTTAATATCTTGTTCTAATTCGATGATAGAATTGATGGTTTTGTTTTTTAAAACACTTTGATTGGGTAGAATGATGGATAGATAACCCACATAAGAAATTTTCAAAGTATAAGTTCCAACAGGAAGTTTATCAAAAATGAAGTTTCCATTTTCATCACTTGTTATACCTTTTCCTGTTTCTAAAACCTGAATGACGGCACCAATAATTGGCTCCTTGGATTTTTGGTCGATAATTGAACCACTTAACTTACCTGAATCGAAATCCTGTGCTTTTAGTTGAATGAATAAAAAGGCAAAAAAAACAAGAGATAAAATTTGTTTCATAATTTGTTTGAAATCAAAATAGGATGCTCGCAGTTTGAACTAAACAAATCTAAAAAAATTAGATAAAAGTCGATGAAATTTGATTTGATAAACAAAATAACATCGATTAACAAATGTTCTCCGATTTGCTCGTAATGCTAATTACCCGGGATAGTAACTTCAAACAAAGAGCCTTCACCTAAAACAGAATGAAGTTTGATTGTGCCATCTAATTTATCTAAAGCATGTTTGGTATTATACAAGCCAATTCCGGAACCTAAGCCTTGTGAACTTGCTCTAAAAAACATATCAAAAACCTTATCCTGGTATTCTGCTTCAATACCAATACCATTGTCTTCAATACGAATAATTGCAAAATTATTTTTAATATCAGCACTAAGTTTTACAAACCTATCAACTCCGTTTTCTTTTTGGTATTTGATGGCATTCGATAATAAGTTTTGAAGAACCACCATTATTACCATTGGGTCTGAAATAAACTCCCCACTTTGTTCAACTTTTACATCTAGTTTAATTCTTTGAGTAAGTGTATCTGCCACATACATAGAACTCAAATCATCCATAAGTTTTTGGAAACGAATTGGCCGAAGTGTTAACTCACCTCTTTTTACACGGTAGTATTCAAGTAGATTTCTAATGAACTCATCAAGTTTCCCAACATTTTTCTGAACATAATAAATGAGGGTATGAATTTCTTTCAGGTTTTGTTCTTTTTCTATGAGTTGAGCGATGGCTAAAATACCCATTAATGGAGAACGTAAATCGTGGGAAACAGAATAAACGAATCTATCTAAATCTTTATAGGCAGCAATTAGTTCTTTATGTTTATCTGCTAAGATGTTTCTTGTTAAATAGAATTTATAACCTTCTTCAATGGCCGTTTTTATATCGGCTTCTTGCCAAGGTTTTTTAATGTATCTGAAAATATGACCTTTATTTACAGCATCAATTAGAGATTCAATATCTGAATAAGCAGTAAGTAACATTCGAACCGGTTCAGGATAATTGACTCTGATTTTTTCAAACATTTCAACTCCGGTCATAAAAGGCATTCTAAAATCAGAAAGAATGATTTGAAACTCCTCTTCATCCAATATCTTAAAAGCTTCTTCAGGAGAATTAGCCAGTTTAATATTAAAATCGAATCGAAATGAGGCTTTAAAAGCTAATAGATTATTTTCCTCATCATCAACATACAATACCTTAATTTTTTCAGATTTCATTTTACTTTAAAATTTATGATGAACAGGTAATTTTATTTCAAAACGAGCCCCTTCATTCACTTTTGAAAATACACTTAACTTTCCTTCATGTTTTAGCACCGTTTGATAAACAATAGACAAACCCAATCCGGTTCCTTCACCAACAGGTTTTGTTGTAAAAAAAGGATCAAATAATTTGTCTTGAATTTCATCCGGTATTCCAATTCCATTGTCTTCAAAATAAATAAAAAACTCATCCTTATCTTGCTTGGTGCTTATACGAATTTTCCCACCAACTTCTGAACCGAATTTAGCTTTTATAGCATAGATTGAGTTTGATATAAAATTCAGAAAAACCTGATTTAACTTACCCGGATAACATTCAATTATAGTTTCCTTTGCAAAATCTCTAATTACCTCAATTTTACCCATTTGGTTGTTCAAAATAATTAATGTCGATTCTATACCTTCAACGATATCAGCTTTCTTCATCACATCTTCATCGGTTCTTGAGAATATTTTCAAACCTCTAACAATTTCTGCTGTGCGGTTTGCTCCTTCATCTATTCCCTTTAATAAATGTTGAATTTCGACCAAAAGGTAATCAAAATCTAGTTCCGACTTCAATTCTTCAATTTTTTTAAGGTTTTCCTTAAAATCAGGGTTAGTTTTTGCTAATGCTTCAACTTCATTGTATAATTCGAGAATCATTTTTACATCTCGTTTTAATGGGTTGATATTTGAAGTAACAAAATTGATAGGATTGTTGATTTCATGAGCAATTCCCGCTGTTAATTGTCCCAAAGAAGCCATTTTTTCTTGGTCAACCAATTGACTTTGCGCCTCTTTCAAATCTTTTAATGTATAATTTAACTGCAAATTACTTTCTGTGAGTTCAATGGTTCTATCACTAACCATTTTCTCTAAGATAACATTCTGTTCACGAATAATTCTTTGGTTTTCAATGGCAGCCTGATAGGCTTCTTCTTCTTTTTCTCTTTTTTGTTTTTGAAGGGTACTTATTCTATCAGCCAAAGCGAATGAAAGCAAAATAATTTCAGAAGCAGCTCCTGTAGGCATTCCGAAACTGGTAAATGTATTAAATGGAAGAATATTTAAATTTCGCAATACAAATGATAAAATTCCAATGATAAATAAGGTCCATGCAATCATGAAAAATCCTGCTGAACGTTGTCCTTTTCTATAGATGATAATTGTTGTATAGTAAACAAATATTGCTCCTATGGCTCCCATTAAATCCATCAAAACTGAACTTGTATGGTAAAATCCTAATAGCCTGAAAATACCTGCAGCTAAATATCCAATTAAAACACCCAATATTCCTTTATCCTGAATTGGAGCATAAACATGAGTTTGCATAAAATTACGCAAAAACAAGACTGCAAAAACTCCAGACATTGCCGGAAGGAAAACGATGGTGTATTTGTAAATATCTCCATGATTCGCAAATAAAAACTGATGGGTATGTCCACTTAAAGTTATTTGAGAAACACCTATAAAAAAGATATAAATGACATAGTACAAATAACTTCTATCTCTAGTTATGGTATAAATGAATAAGTTATAAAACAACATTACAATAACAATACCTATGAAAATTCCATATATAATATCTCTTGTATTGGAATAACTTCTAACATTTGAAATTTTATCAATCTGAACTGGTAAAATCATTTGCTCAGTACTCCTGAATCTCACGACAATTTTTTTTACTGAACCCTTTTGCAATTGAAAAGGCAAAATAATCATTACAGAAGGAAAGGGTCGTTTATCAAAATCATCTAAAATATTACACTTAATTTCTGTTACAGTTCCATCTAAGTTTAGAGTAAATAAAGAAATTGAGTCTAAAAGTGGATGGTCAATTCTGATACACAAATTTGAATCATTTTGCTGATTTGAAACCTCAAAGTATGTCCAGATTACTTCGTCTGTATGGTCTAAATTTAATTGCCCTTGTTGAGATTTAAATGCAGCTGGACTTTTAAAAATATCAATTGCGGAAATTTTGTTTTCTGCATCCCTAATAATACCAATATTGTCAATAATTAAAATCTTTTCTCCCTTGAAATCTATTCGAGAGCCAAACGAAAATCCAAAAATTGGATTTAATAAAAGAATTAAAAACAGATAATTACGCAAGGCTTGACAAATTTAGTTCATAACAAAATTCTATCTCTCCTTTAGGACCATGTTCTAAGGAAATTGCGGATAAATTATTTCTAATTTTTTGAATTTCAATTTTTTCATTTGGATTTGCATGTGGGAGACCATCTAAGTCTCTTATTATTAATCCAGTAGCGGTTAAATCTTCTTTGGGATAATAAAAAGTCCCATTATTACCCAGTTCTCTGGTTATATCAAACCCAACTTTTAAACAATTTCTTAAAGTAGCCGGCGAACATAATGCCATCAAATACTGAATATTTAATTGAGAGGTAATGGCTACTCCAATTCTGCCCATATAAATACTTCCTATTCCGTAACCAGCCACCTCTCTTGAATTCCAAAGGCCACAAAATTCAGCAACATTTAATTCACCTAAAGCTTCAACAAAAGGATAGATTTTGTTATCTAAAACAGCAATTGCATCTTCTAAAGGCATGGGAAGGTGTTTACTATGAAGTTGAATGCGTGCTCCTCCCAAAACCCGTTCTCGATATTCATCTTCAACTATAATAACATAAGTATTAGGATCTCCCATCCAATTGGTGGAACCGGATGTTACCTTGGTTACACCATAAGATTCAAGAACCTTCCTATGCCCTGCTATATAACGTAGACAGGAATCTTCATCATCTGTTGCTTTAAAGGCTCTTATATGAATCATCTTTATTGGGCTTCAAAATAAATATCTTCAATCTTTTTTCTAAACGAATTAATCATTGGCCTGTCTGCATCTGTAAACCTAAAAATGAAAAATGCCTGTTTATTTTCCAATTCAGGTAAAACCGAAAAAAACTGTTTTTTCATTTTTGACATATGAGAAAAATCAGATTCATCTAAACCTTCAGCGGCATTGTATTTTAATAGCAAAAACAACATCTGAACAATAGGATGTACTCCAAAACCCAATTTATTCGCTTCAATCCAAAATTGTTCCATGGCCATTCCTGCCTTTATGTACAATGTTTCGTCAAATTTATCTAAGCATAAAAATCCAATACCTGCAGAATGTTTCACTTGTTCTATTGTTAAGCTTTTAATAGCACTTCCGCCACCAATTGCCTTAATCATTTTCATAACTCTGAAATCCTTCGCAACTTTTAATCCGGTTCTTTGCGCTGTAGTTAAGTTTAAAAGACGCAAATCAATACCAGTTCCTGTTTGCTCTGCTTCCTCAGCTGTCCATCTAATTTCCTTTTGTAAAACATCTTCATGTCCCCTTTCATTTGTAATGACCATCATTTCTGCATCAGCCAATATGGGAGCAATGTTATGTAGGATTTTTGTATCAGAATAATAATGAAAACTAATTCCTGTGAATTCACTTAAACATTGGTTTAAGGAAGCCAAAATTTCGGGAGGTACAATATTAGCTTTACTAACACCTCTGTTTGTATACCGACTTAAAATATCGGCCAGCGAATAAGGAAGTTCTGTGATAGCATTAACTGGACTAAACGAAACCAAAGCTATTAAAAAAGGGAATTCATCTTCTTTTAAAAACTCAAACTTTGCTTCCAGTCTCAAATTTGATGCAGCAATTTGCATATTTTTCAAAGCAGCACCAATGGCCATTTTTGCTCCTAAATCATGAAAATCAAGATATGAAAAAGAAGCCGGTGCATCATGAAAAACCAGAATAAACCCATTTTTATATAAAAATTTCCAGGGTTGCGTATTACCTCCACTTGGCGCATATTGAGCCGATTGAATCATAATGGCTCTTTCTGATTCCAAAGGAATATAAGATGCTTTTTTATCACCAATGATTAATTCACCCGCATTAAAAATCCAGTCTTTATCTATTTCCTGTGGGATTTCAATTTTTGTTGAAGCATCAGGAGCAATATGAACGGCTCCTAAAATCTCATCTAAATCAACATAAAATCGCCCTGAAACATCTATTTGATTTAGCAAAATTTTACGTGAAACTTCAGCAGCAATTCCTCCTCCTTTAACTACATCTGAAGCCAATTGAGGCCAACTGCTAATCGATTTCTGAACCTCTATTAAACTTGCCTTCATTCTGGAAGAAATAGTATCGATACCAACCATTGGAAGCAGGTATTGAATTTTATCTTCCTGACTTAATCCTTTTAGTTTTTGGGCATCCAAATCACCAACCAAACCATGTAAAAGCGCTCTTTCCGGCTCCAGATCAAATCTTTCTATATCCAACATTCCTCTGTCACTGGTTTCCATTATCACCGGAGTTTTCAGAGAACGAGCAACATGTCTTGCCAAGATTTTAATATCTAAACCATCACATTCTTCAACCAATAAATCCAATTTACCACCTTTATTAAAAAAGCTTTGGATATTATCTTCAGTCAAACCATCATCAAAAACAACAACTTTTATATAAGGATCGATTTCTGCAATTTCCCTGGCACACAAAATAGCTTTATTAATACCGATTTGATGAATTCCACTTCTAAGTCGATTTAAATTACTTAAATCAATTTTGTCAAAATCAGCCAATCTTATTTCACCACAAGCTCTTTCCATGGCAATTGTAAGAGCAACCGACTGACCAACTGAGAGTCCAATTACACCCACTTTTTTAGTTGCCAATTCTTCTCTTTCCTCTGGAGTAATTTTATACTGATTTCGATTGGTACGAACTTCTACAAATTCTTTTTCAGGCAAAATATGGATTAGATTTCCATTCCAGGGATAGTAAACCCAATTACCATAATCTGATTCGGGAATTCCTGACAATAAATCCTGTTTTAACAAAAAAGACTCCTTTGGACTAATTAAACGCTGAGGATTATTACATTTAATTAATTCCTGAATTTGTGAATCAATGGTATCAAACTCTTGAAAGACACGACCTTCTTTTCTCAATTTTTTCAATTGAGTACTATCACTTTCTTTAGAAAGTTGAAAGAAAATGGGTTGGAATGTATTCGTCACTTAACCTCTGTTTAAATCGTATACATGCAATTTATATAAATACTCTAGCTTTTTATGTAAAATTCAAAATCCTCTTCTTAACTTGCATCTTAAATTTTAGGCCACAAATTTTATATGACAGAAATGAAAATCCGGGTTCTTTTTGTAGATGATGAGGAAAACAATCTATTTTCATTTAAAGCGGTTTTTCGTTTAAAATTCATTGTTTTTACAGCTATAAGTGCCGATAGTGCTTTAAAAATTTTAGATGAGCACCCCGATATTCATGTTGTAATAACAGATCAAAGGATGCCGGAAATAACCGGGGTAGAATTTTTGCAAATATTGGTAGATAAACATCCTAATCCTGTTAGAGTAATGCTTACGGGGTACGCAAATCTTGGCGATACAATTGATGCCGTAAATAAAGGCAAAATTTTTCATTATCTGAATAAACCCTGGAAAGAGGAGGAACTTGAGTCAACTATTTTAAGAGCTTATGAAAAATATACTTCAGAAATAGAAACTAAAATTAGAGCTGAAAGAACTGAAATGGCTGAAAGAACTGCTGATCAAATGGAATTTCTGCTTCGACAAAAACTTCTATCTTAAATTTTCACAAACACTTCTGTTGCTCCCCCTCCAAACTGAACCAGGTCTGCATCTCTGAATTCCTTAACCATATCTTTATGTTTTGATAACCAAGTTTGGATTTTGTTTTTCAAATACAAATTTCCAATGCCATGAATAAAAACTATTCTTGGCATTTTATGCATAAAAGCGGCTTCTAAACTTTGTACAAAAATATCCATTTGAAAAGAAACAACATCTTTGGCTGCAGGAAATCCTTTGCTCAACAATGCATCATAATGTAGGTCGATTAATTCTTCAGGTCTCGATTTTAAATCAGGTGCTGATGTATTCTTTTCTGTGAAATCCTTTTCCTTTAGTTTCTGCAAATTCAATGTTAAATCCTGTTCATCAATTCTATATTGATAAGCTTGTTTGTTTAAAAAGAAACTAAACTTTAATGTTTGATGAAAACTTTTGGCATAAAAAGGTAATTCCTTTGCAATTGGAGCCACTGGTTTTACTGTATTTAATTCTATTGAAATCATTTGAATATAGAGTGAATTCCAGTTTTGAAAATCCTCCATTTTATACTTCTTAAAAGCAATGGTATCCTCTCTTTCAATTACAAAATTTTGCCTGAACTTATACACTTGCTGTTCTATTTCATAAACGGCAAGTAATACCCTTTCAGTAAAATTATTATGAAACCAGGCTTGAACATCATTATCATTTATTCTTTCAAAAGCAATGAAAACGCCAATTGGATTGCTATTTTGTTTTCTTGGTTTTTCAGCGATTACAGATTCACTGTTATTTCCGGCCTTTTCTTCAAACTGAATTTTAACAACCTGTGACTCCGGAACCGGAATTTCAAAATCACTATCAACTGTTACACCTATAATTCCTTTTGCCTGAATGGAAGTTACAAAACCTTCCATGTTTTCATTGAGGAACCTAACTTTATCTCCTAATTTTATCATGATTGTATTTTCTTTTTTCAATAAAAAAAGCGGTCAAACATGACCGCTTCTTACTTATACATTAAATTTGAAATGCATTACATCGCCATCCCAAACTACATATTCTTTTCCTTCAATACTCAATTTTCCAACCTCTTTACAAGCCGATTCTGAACCGTATTTTATATAATCGTCATAGTGAATTACTTCAGCTTTAATAAAACCTCTTTCAAAATCTGAGTGAATTACTCCAGCAGCTTGAGGAGCTTTGAAACCTATATCGATTGTCCAAGCTCTCACCTCTTGTACACCAGCAGTGAAATAAGTAATTAAGTTTAACATTTTATATGCAGCCTTTATCAACTTAGCCACACCCGATTCTTGTAAACCTAAATCGTTTAAAAATGCAATTCTATCTTCAATAGCAGCGCTGATTACAAGTACTTCTGCATTTTCAACTTTTACTGCATCTCTTACCATATCAACATATTTGTTACCAGTAATTACGCTAGCTTCATCTACGTTGCATACATACATCACAGGCTTCAAAGTCAATAAGAAAATATCTTCAACATGTTTCAATTCATCTTCTGTAACTTCTAATGTTCTGGCATTGTTACCATTTTCAAGATGATCTTTGAACTTATTTAAAGCTGCTTCTGCTTTCACTGCATCTTTATCACCTGTTTTTGCTGCACGTGCAATTCTTAACAATTTCTTTTCAACTGAATCAATATCTTTCAACTGTAATTCAGTATCAATTACATCTTTATCTCTGATAGGATTTACAGAACCATCAACGTGAATGATATTATCGTCTTCAAAACAACGTAGAACGTGAATAATGGCATTGGTTTCTCTGATATTTCCTAAAAACTGATTACCTAAACCTTCACCTTTACTTGCACCTTTCACTAAACCAGCAATATCAACAATCTCGATAGTTGTTGGAACAATTTTATTTGGCTTAACAAACTCTGCTAATTTGTTTAATCTTTCATCAGGAACTGTAATAACTCCCACATTTGGATCAATTGTACAAAAAGGAAAATTTGCAGCCTGAGCTTTTGCATTGCTCAAACAATTAAACAAAGTTGATTTTCCAACATTCGGTAAGCCAACTATACCACACTGTAACGCCATGTTTTATTATACTTTAAGGATAAAACCTTATTTAATTTTTAATGAATTGTTTCATGTCTGAGATGATTTTTTCAGCCAAATTATTCGCTGTAGTTTCACTCGGACTCTCTGCATAAATTCTGATGATAGGTTCAGTATTTGATCTTCTTAAATGCACCCATTCTTTATCGAATTCAATTTTCAAACCATCAATTGTATTCATTGGTTGCTTTTTGTACTTGTCTTTTACTTTAGCCAATAAATCATCAATATTAATTTCAGGAGTTAATTCAATTTTCTTTTTAGCAATAAAATAATCAGGATAACTTTCTCTCAACATTGAGCAAATTTTCTTGGTTTTAGCCAAATGCGATAAGAACAAAGCGATACCAACCATTGAATCTCTTCCATAATGCAATTCAGGATAAATGATACCACCATTACCTTCACCACCAATTACAGCTTTAGTATCTTTCATCATTTTCACCACATTCACCTCTCCTACTGCACTTGCATTGTATTCTCCACCATGTTTTTCGGTGATATCTCTCAATGCTCTTGTTGATGAAAGATTAGAAACTGTATTTTTTACAAATCCCAATCTATCTAAATGCTCTTGGGTGATATTAGCTAAAACATAATCAGCAATTGAAACCAAAGTATACTCTTCACCAAACATACTTCCATCTTCACTTACCAAAGCAAGTCTATCAACATCTGGGTCAACAACAATTCCTAAATCGGCATTGTTTCTTTTTACCTCACCCGAAATAGCAGTTAAGTTTTCAGGAAGTGGTTCTGGATTGTGTGGGAATTTTCCGTCTGGTGTGCAATAAATCTCTAAAATATCTTGAACACCTAATGCTTTTAATAACATAGGAACTGCAATTCCACCAGTTGAATTAACTGCATCAACAACAACTTTTAATTGAGCTGCTTTGATAGCTTCCACATCAACTAATTCTAATTTTAGAATTTCATTGATATGAATTTGGATATAATCATGTCTTTCTGTAACTGTACCTAATTTATCAACTTCAGCGTATTCAACCTGGTCTAGTTCAGCAATTGATAAAACTTCTTTACCTAATTCTTCAGAAATAAACTCACCTTTTCCATTCAACAGTTTTAATGCATTCCATTGCTTTGGATTATGAGAGGCAGTTAAGATAATTCCTCCGTTTGCTTTTTCCATGGCAACAGCCATTTCAACTGTTGGCGTAGTGCTTAATCCAAGGTCAATTACATCAATACCCAAACCCATTAAGGTTCCGGTTACTAAGCGGTTTACAAGATCTCCGCTTAAGCGGGCATCGCGACCAACAACCATTTTACAAGTAGCATCGGCATTTCTTTTAATAAGTGTGCCAAAAGCTGCTGTAAATTTTACAACATCAAGTGGAGTTAAGGCATCACCCGGTTTACCACCAATGGTACCTCTGATTCCGGAAATTGATTTAATTAGTGTCAAAATTCTATTCTATTTAGGGCTGCAAATTTACGTCGACTAATTTAGAAAGGCTAAAATTGAATTAAAATAGCTTCTAACTATCAGATTAATAGCAGATTGTTTTACTACCAATTTTCTAAAAAAGACAATTTTTTCATCAAGCTTATTTTAAAAATTCGTAGATTTCAGAAAAATAGGAAATGAATACACTCAAATACCTTCTGATATTCTGCATTTTAGCCGTATTTTCTTTAGAGATAAAGGCACAAACTGTCATTATTTCAAAAGATAAGAACAAACAAATTATGGAATGGGTTCAATGGCACAATCCTTCTGCTAAAATTTTTGAATTTTACTATTTGAATGCTGATAGCCAAAATTTATTAATTAATCAGGCTACTCATATCATTATTGGTGGTGGTGAAGATATTCAGGATGGAATTTATGGAGGAAGTGAATTTCCGGGTTTATGCGGAAAACCAAATCCCTATAGAGATAGTCTGGAGGTAGTTTTAATTCAACATGCCTTGCAAAAAAATGTTCCTTTATTGGGTATTTGTCGCGGCCATCAATTAATGAATGCTTCAACAGGTGGAACACTCTTGGCTGATATTGATTCTCTTTTACATTCACCCATTCAACACATGCTTGTTGGAAAAGACAGTGCTCATCAGGTGAAATTTAGTGAAAAATCAATCTTCCATAAAAAATTCCAATTGAATACAACTTCAGTAAATAGCACACATCATCAATGCATCAAAAAACTATCTCCATTATTTTTCGAAGCTGCAAAATCATCAGACGGAATTATTGAAGCCATTCAAATTAAAAATAAAAATCTTTTTGCTATTGGCGTTCAATGGCATCCCGAACGTCTTAGAGATGAAACCTCGCTGAAACTGCTAAAGGAATTTTTGAAATAGCGCATTCTGAAAATTGAATTTAATATTACGAATATCCGTTTCTTTACCAGTAGTAAATTTAATAACATCACCCTCAGCCGAAAACGGACGCGAACCTTCGGTTCGCGTCCGTTTTCGGCTGAGGGTAATTCATTCATTTTTGTTTACTACAATAATATCATCCCTATGGGATTTTAGAGAATTTTCTTAAAAAAAGGGATTCCATTTTTAATTCATATTGCCTTAATTCATAGTCATAAATCAATATTAAAATGTTTAGAGTTTTATTAAAATAAATTATTCTTGAACATATGGACATTCTTATTATTATTTAATTACCATTAAAAGCAAAATGATTTGAATACCCCAATATCCTTGGGCTCAAGCCACAAGGCTAGTGAGGTATCAGAACTTTCTTCATTCCTGGGATGACCTAAATGCTCGTCTAGTTCTGATTTTAGAACCGTTTCAATACCGTGTCTAAATAGCTCTGAAAGAATATTATTAAATTCCTTCTTGTCTTTTACCCTT
>JBIPMI010000043.1:0-12866 GCA_044369215.1 Bacteroidia bacterium
CCTTATGTGGTAAATGGTCCATTTAAGTCGAATTACTCTTTAATAGAATGGCGAAACAATGAAGCGGAATTTGAAAAATGGAAAAATGGGGAAACAGGCTATCCTATTGTAGATGCCGGAATGCGTGAACTCAAAGAAACAGGATTTATGCATAACAGAGTGAGAATGATTGTAGCAAGTTTTTTAAGTAAACACTTATTAATTGATTGGCGTTGGGGTGAAGCGTGGTTTGCAGAAAAACTACTTGATTTTGAATTAAGCTCAAATAATGGAGGATGGCAATGGGCTGCGGGATGTGGAACAGATGCAGCACCATATTTCAGAGTTTTTAATCCAACTTTGCAAACAGAAAAGTTTGATAAAAATGCAATTTATATTAAAAAGTGGGTGCCAGAAATTTCAAATGGTAAATACATTACTCCTGTTGTAAATCATGATTTTGCCAGAAAAAGATGTCTTGAAGTGTATAAGAAAGCCTTGAGCCCGAGTTAAATAAAAGCTTTTTTTCAAATTTGTTGCATTTATAAAAATATTAGTTAGTATTGCATCATCAAAATCAATTCTTCACCATGGTCCTTCGATTCAGTTATTGAATCATCAAAACCGGGTAGAACAATCAAGTCCAATACTTTTTATTCATATTTCATTTGTTTTGAATGATATTTCTTTTTTACCCCGTAGAAATTTTAAAGTATGGCTTTTTAACCTTTACCATGTAGAATTGAGTTTGAAATTTCAAAATGGATTTACCAAATAAACCTATAAGTAACTTGGAAGAAGAAACAGAAGATACCTCAAAGAAGAGAAGAGGTAGACCCAAAAGCGTAAAAACAAAAATAGCGGAAGAAGAAGTTGCTGCTCCGGAAATTGTTAAAGTAGTTCAGTTAGAAATTCCGACTATTCAACCTTTGGTTATTGAGGAAGTAGTTGCGGCTCAGATTGAAAAAACTCCTGAGGTACAAAAAACTAAAGATCAGGAAACTACTCAACCAATAAGACGTGAAAACAAATGGAGAAACGATAGAAATCAAAACAGACAATCTCGTCCTTCTCAAGTAAATCAGGAAAACGGTAGTTCAGAAAACTATACTGATAAAACAGAAAAACCTTCTGAAATCAGACAAGACAACAGGATTGAAAATCGTAACGAAAATAATCGTCAGGATAACAGACCTGAAAATCGTGGTGACCAAAATCGTCAGGATAACAGAACCGATAATCGTTCTGATAATAGAAATGAAAATCGTGGTGAGCAAAATCGTCAGGATAATCGACCTGATTACAGGAATGAAAATCGTCAGGATAATCGCCCTGAAAGAACAGACAGACCTGATAATAGATACGACCGTCCGCTACAACAGGAACGCCCGCCTCAATATGTTGAGTTGGACAGTATTGTAAGTAGTGAAGGTGTTTTGGAAATGATTCAGGAAGGTTATGGTTTTTTAAGATCATCTGACTATAATTATATGCCTTCACCTGATGATGTATACGTTTCACCCTCTCAGGTAAAATTATTCGGATTAAAAACCGGAGATACTGTTAAAGGAACAATTCGTCCACCTAAAGAAGGGGAGAAATATTTTGCATTAGTTAAAATTGAAGTGATAAATGGTAGAATTCCTGCAGAGGTTAGAGACCGTGTAGCTTTCGAACATTTAACCCCACTTTTTCCTGATGAGAAATTAAGAATTGCAGATAATTCAAGCAGTAACTCTACTCGTATTATCGACTTAATAGCGCCAATAGGTAAAGGACAACGAGGATTAATTGTAGCTCAACCAAAAACGGGTAAAACGATCTTATTAAAGGATATTGCAAATGCAATTGCTAAAAACCATCCTGAAGTTTATTTAATCATATTATTGATTGATGAAAGACCGGAAGAGGTAACAGATATGCAAAGAAGTGTTCGTGCAGAAGTTGTAGCTTCAACATTTGATGAACCTGCTGATAAACATGTAAAGCTTGCCAATATTGTTCTTGAAAAATCAAAAAGATTGGTAGAATGCGGTCATGATGTTGTGATTCTCTTAGATTCAATTACACGCATGGCTCGCGCATTTAATACGGTTCAACCTGCTTCAGGCAAAATTTTATCTGGTGGTGTTGATGCAAATGCACTTCATAAACCAAAAAGATTCTTTGGAGCTGCCAGAAAAATTGAACATGGTGGTTCATTAACTATTATAGCTACAGCATTAACAGAAACCGGTTCTAAAATGGATGAGGTTATTTTTGAAGAATTCAAAGGTACCGGTAATATGGAATTACAATTAGACAGAAAATTAGCTAACCGTCGTATTTTCCCTGCAATTGATATCGTTGCTTCAAGTACAAGAAGAGAAGATTTATTATTAGATAAAACTACACTTCAACGTATTTGGGTATTGCGTAATCATTTGGCCGATATGAATCCGGAAGAAGCAATGGATCTGGTATTGAAAAACATGAGAGGCACTCGTTCTAATGAAGAGTTTCTTGCTTCAATGAATGGATAAAAATTCTGTAAAATAAAATCTAGTGTCGATTTTTCACTTAGGTAAATCATCATAAAAAAAGGAAAATTTGTTCAATACAAATTTTCCTTTTTTTATGATTTTAAATTAGACTTATAAGCTTAATTGTTTTGGTTTTCTTTCACTAAAATTAACAAAGGAATATGGGTATGAAAAGCCATTTTTTTGCTCAAACTTCTATGAAATAAACGATCGAAGAAATTACGATTGTGTTTCGCCATCACCAATAAATCTGCATGATGGTCATCAATATAAGTGTTAATACTTGTGATGATATCGCCTTTTTCTAAATTTACGAATTGTAGTTTAGGATAAGAAATTTTGTCTTTATTCTTTTTGAAAAAATTGTTTTCAGCATTGAAGTACCTGTCACTTTCAGATTTCACATGAATAACGTCAAGCGGACAATCAAACAATTCTGCATAATAAATCAACCTTAAAAACGAAGAGAATTCCGGCTCATTGTAATCGGTTGCGTAAACAATTTTGTTTAAATCTTTATAGGGTGTTGAAGGAGGAATTACCAAAACCGGTATTTTAGTTTTGGCAACAACCGAGGCTGAATTACTTCCAATAAGTACCTCTGCAATACCACTAGCACCAGTTGTTCCCATAATAATTAAGTCGATGTTTTCGTTTTCAGAAATCTCACAAATTTCATCAGCTACAAAGCCATATCTGCTCAATAGTCTATATTTTACACTAAGATTATTGAGTTTATTCTCAATTATGGAAAACTGTTCAGACGTAAAATCTTCAATTTCTTTGACAAACATCTGGTATGTTTCGGCTGGCATACTGGCATCAACAAGGGCAACCTGATTGATGTGTAAAACCAAAATTTCCGCATTGGTTTTCCTGGCAAAACCAATTGCATAATCCAGCGAGTTGCCTGCTGCTGCTGAGAAATCGGTTGGGACTAAAATTTTGTTGATCATAATCTTAGGATATTGGTAATTGTATCTCAAAGTTAAATCTATTCAGACATCATTTTCTCAAAAATTAAAAAGATGATATAAATTTCATTTAGAAAGTGGTATTATGCGTTATTAAAAAATATTTAAATAAGATATGAGTATTGAATCTACTAAAACAAATTGGGGGCAGTTTATTCCTCTGGTTATCGTGTTTTTTTTCTGGGGTTTTGTTGCAGCAAGTAATGATATTTTAATTCCTGTATTCAAGCAAACCTTTAATTTATCGCAAGGTGAAAGTCAGTTGGTTTCTTTGGCTTTTTATATTGCATACACTGTTGGTTCTTTAATTTACATGGGAATTTCAATGTTAATTAAGCAAGATTTAGTTAATAAAATTGGATATAAAAATGGTTTAACTTTAGGTTTGGTTATTTCTGCTTTAGGAACACTTTTGTTTTATCCTGCAGCAAATAATGCTTCGTTTCCTTTGATGTTATCAGGATTGTTTATGGTGGCCCTGGGTTTTTCTTTACAGCAAACAGTTGCCAATCCATTAGCCATTGCTTTAGGTCCTATAAACACAGGTTCTCAGCGATTAACTTTAGCCGGTGGAATCAATAATTTAGGAACTACTATTGGTCCATTAATTGTAAGTTTTGCCATTTTTGGTTCGGCTAGTTCAAGCAATACAAGTATGAGCATTGAGAGTGTTAAAATTCCATATTTGGTATTGGGTTTGGCATTTTTACTTGTTGCCATTTTATTAAAATTCTCTTCTTTACCTGATAAACCAGCAGCTATTGCAGAGGAAGTTTCAGATTCGAAAAATACCAGAAGTTCTGCACTTAAATATCCTCAGTTAATTATGGGTATGATAGCTATTTTTGTTTATGTAGGAGTTGAAGTTTCTACAGCAAGTAATTTACCTGCTTACATGGAAAAGAATTTGGGATTTCTAACCAAAGACATTGCCCCATATATTTCATTGTATTGGGCGAGTTTAATGATTGGAAGATGGACAGGAGCAGTAGAAGCATTTACTGAAAATATGAACATGCAGAAAATCCTTCGTTTTGTTGCTCCTTATATTGCATTCTCTGTTTTCTTATTTGTAAATGCGGTGGCTGAACATGATTTGAGTCCGTTTTATGTATATGCTGCAATTGTACTTGTTTTAATTGCTGCAGATATCGCCAGTAAAGGAAATCCTGCAAGAATGTTATTGATATTTTCAATTCTTGGAATTACCGCATTGTTTGTTGGAATGTTGACTACTGGCATGACAAGTGTTTATGCATTTACAAGTGTTGGTTTGTTCTGCAGTACTTTATGGCCTTGTATTTTTACACTTGCAATTAGTGGTTTAGGAAAGCATACAAGTCAGGGAAGTAGCTTCCTAATTATGATGATTATGGGTGGTGGAATTGTATCATGGTTACAAGGTTTTGTTGCCGATGAAATTAACAATATCCAATACAGTTATATTGTTGGAGTTTTATGTTTTGCTTACTTAGCATTTTATGCATTTAAAGTAAGTGGAATTCTTAAAGAACAAGGTATTTCGTTTGATAAAAAACTTGGTGGTTCTCACTAAATATTATTTCTAAAATAGAAAAGGCCGACTCATTTTTTTGAGTCGGCCTTTTTTTTGAAATTGAATTAGTTTTAAAAAATCTAGCTCCTTAGTTTTTCTCACTTTTAAACTGCGGTCTCCATCTCAAACCGGCATATTGCATTCTCCCAAATATGGGTCCCCAGATTAATGTGGCATCAAAAAACTCATCAAAGGGTTCATTGGCATTTAAAATGGCATGGTGTTGCATAAAATTAAAAAGGTTTTCTATACCTGCATAAACTTCGAGTTGTTTGTTGAATAAGCTCTTGGTGATTTGAATATTACTTAGGAAAAAATCATCAGAAAAATTCGAAAATGTTTCTCCATGGTGATTATTTGCTGTTCCCGGTAAAGGTTTCTGTCCAATCCATTGAAATGTATAATCAAAACTCCATTTGTTTTTTGTTTGATAAGAGAAATTACTAAATGCCCGGTGTTTTGATACCAAAGGAGCACTCATCATTCCTTGTTGATACTGTGTTTTTACATCATAAAATCGATATGCCAAACGGATATCAAACCTGCGTTTGGGTTGAATGTCCAACTGAATTTGTGCACTGTGCGAATAACTTTCTCCGTTTAAATTAGAAAAGTAAACTGACCTAGAATCTGCATACCTGTCAACCACCAATTGATTGCTGAATTGAGTATAAAAATAATCAATGCCAATGCTGGCTGGTCTGTAGTTTAATTTAAATTCATGATTGATACTCAATCCTGTATTCCAGGCAACTTCAGGCTGAATTCCTGCTCTGTTTAAATCATAAAATTTAGGTGCTGTAATGAATACCAAATTGTCTTTTGGGAAATAAAATCTTCTTGAACTTGCAAGTAAACTTAAGTTTTCACCAAGAAGGGAAGGTGTTCTTTGTCCTCTGCCCATTGATGCTCTAATAACAGTAGTTGCCAATGGTGCATATCTTAAATGTAATCTTGGCGTAACAAATCCACCAAAAATTGAATTATAATCTGCACGAATTCCTGCAACCATTGTAAAAATAGCTAAGTGAGAATAGGTGTATTCGAAAAAACTTCCAGCAACATTTTCTTTCCTAAAATATTGAATTGGTAATTCATCACTGAATTTGCTTAGATTTTCTTCATGTTTATCGTATTGCCAGCTGAGTCCAGTTTTGAATTTATGATTGGTATTTCCAATTACACTTTGGTATATCAGATTAGAATAAATAGTATTTTGGAATCCATCATACTTCTGTAATCCAAACAGGGCTTCGTTTTCCTGGTTCACGGCACTTAATTGAAGCCCGATACTTTTATAAACTTTGTTTGGAAAAATATATCCGATTTTCAACCAGCCTTCTGTTCTTTTAGTATCTAATTCAATGCCGTATTTTTTAACAGATGAACTTTCTGCATTTCTTGAATAACCCAATTGACCACCGGTACGACTATCTTCTACAAATCTTATTCCTCCAAGTAAATTCAATCCTTTATACAATTGATACCTGAAACGATACATCATATTGTATTGGAATCCTTTTGGATTGTCCATGAATCTATCCTTGTTATGATCTCTTTCTAAAACAGTAGCATTGGCATGTAATAAAATGGTATTTGAAAACCTGCTATTTACTTTACCTGTATAAACCAGGTTATTTTCCAGTCTTCCTCCGGCACCATAGTATGCATTATACATTAATTTATCATGTGATTCAGTTGTATGAAGTTCAGTATTAATATGCCCAGCCAGGCTTTCAAATCCATTCACTACAGAACCTTGTCCTTTTGTAATTTGAATATTGTTTAACCAAGAACCTGGTGTATAGGCAGTGCCAATATTGGCCGCAATTCCTCTAGTTGAAGGAATCATTTCCTGACTCATTAAGGTATATTGACTAGCTAATCCTAACATCTGAATTTGTTTGGTTCCTGTTAAAGCATCGGCAAAAGAGACATCAACAGAAGGATTGGTTTCAAAACTTTCAGATAGGTTACAACAAGCAGATTTAAAAAGCTCTTTTTCGTTCATTATTGTTGTTTTCCATGGGTCAATGAAACTTACTTCCGAGCCTTTTCTTTCATAAGAAACAGAAAATTCTTCCAATTCATTTTTATTAATCAGTAGTACTTTTATGAATTGCTGTTTACTTACAAAAATGGTATCAGGTTTGTAACCTACATATGTAATCACAAGTCGTTTGGTTTTATCTGAAACAGCTATATTAAATATACCATTGCTATCTGTTTTGGTTCCTAATTGGGTTCCCAACCAAAATACACTGGCAGCTTCAATTGGTTTGATATTTCCCTTACTATCCGTTTCCGATACAATTCCTTTGATAGACTGATTGTCTTGTGCCTTCAAAGAAAACATCAAACAAAAAACAAAAAGAAATAGTAGCGTTTGTTTAATCATGATGAGTATTGGGATTTTCCCTGAACAAACAACATTCAGGAAGTTTATTATAGATACTATCAGGCGCTTTTACTTTTTCAGTATCATGCCCGGCTTTAGCAATAATTTGATGTATTTGTTCGATGCTGATTTTTTCAGAATTATAAACCAGTTTGAGTTCTTTGGTATCGATGTTCCATTCAGCAGATTTAATTCCCTTTACATCTAAAGCCTCTTCAATTCGCTCCTTACAAGCAGTGCAATTTCCAAAAACTTTAATAGCGGTTTTAATAACTCCTGATTGAGCGCTGATTTGTATTCCTGAAATTATCAGGATTAATAAGAATATTTTTTTCATTTTTTTATGGTTTACTCAGTTTTGTATTGTTTAAAAATTCATAGTCAGTTAATGTTTTCATAAAGGCAACCAGGTCAGTTTTTTCCTGTTGAGTTAAATTAAGACCTTTATTGATAACTTCCATGTTCTCATCAATATTTGGGGAATTTTTAACAATTCCTTCGTTGTAGAAATTCACAACTTCCTCCAATGTTTTGAATCTACTATCATGCATATAAGGAGCAGTAACTTCAATGTTTCTTAAAGTAGGAACTTTGAATTTTCCATCATCTGAAGGATTTTTAGTAACAATCCCACGTCCTTTATCTTTAAAGCTTAAATCCAGTCCATTGTTACGTAAAGCATCATCAGTTAACAAAACATCAGAATGGCAATGGTTACAATCGGCTTTACCAAAGAACAAGGCCTGACCTCTTTTTTCAGATTCATTTAATACAGTGGTATCGCCATCAAAATAAAATTTATCGAATCTGCTATTGAATGAAATCATGGTTCTTTCAAATTGGGCAATTGCTTTAACTACCAAATTTGAATCGATATTCTTGGTTCCAAAAGCTTTGAAAAACAGATTAGGATATGCGGCATCATTTTGTAATCGACTCACCACATTTGGCCAGGTATTTCTCATTTCAATGGGATTGGTTACAGGGTCATGTGCCTGTGTTTCTAATGTTGCTCTTCTTCCATCCCAGAACAAATATTTAGACCAAGCCAGGTTAATAATTTGCATGGCATTTCTATCACCCAAAGCACCATTGGTTCCAACACTAAAAGCAGCTGAATCTGTGAAGCCATTACTTTGTTGGTGACAACTGGCACAACTTTGAGTTTGCTTATCGCTGAGTTTGGTATCATAAAATAATTTTCTCCCTAAAGCAATACCTTCAACAGTAGTAGGATTATCAGCAGGGATAGGCATTTTACCCAGGTAAATATCAACCCAGGCAGGATAAGTTATCGCAAATGGTATAGGCTGAAATACATCAGTAATGGTATTGTCTGTTTCTTTTTTGGTACAGGCAATTACAACAAGCATATAAATGCCCGCTGTCAACAAAAGCTTCTTCATACAATTAATCTTTGATGATTCTGTGTATGCTGAAATTTCCGTCCTTGTACATCAGTTTTACAAAAAAGAAGCCTTTTTCCAAAGAAGAAACATCTAATGCAGCCGATTTCCCAATTAAATTTTGAGTACTGATTTCTTGTCCGTTTTGGTTGTAAATGATGGCCTCATTCATTTCAAACTTACTGTCAATTTGAATTGATTTTGTTGCAGGGTTTGGATAAATTTTAGCTAAATTTTCTTTGTAAGTTTCTAAACCGGTTAATCCTGCAAGTGAATTGTTGATGGCATTGGTAATATTGGCATTGTGAGAAACAGAATAGCCTTGTTTTTTGTAATGAACATAACGGTCTTTTGGACCTACAACCACAATTGTCGGCATTCCCATTCCACCATAATATTCCACTTCATTATTACCTAATGTTAAAATTTGATGTGTGAATCCATTTGCAGATTTCCACGACTGCATTCCTTCACAAGTGTATGAATTAGAATAAGCAATTTGAAGGATTTTTACTTTTCCCGGATGTGAGGTTTTAAAAGGTTCAACCAATGATGTTAAGCCTTTTCCAGCTGTAATGCAAGGTTGACAATTCGGAATCATTACATATTCTAGAACAACGGTATAACCCGAATCTAATAAAGAAAATAAGTGAACCGGATTTCCATCACAATCATTACGTGAGAAATCCATGGCTGTCGTTTGAGCCTGAGATGCGAAAAATGAAAATATAGATAAAATAGAAACGATAAGTTTTTTCATGATAAGTTTTTTAAAATTTTGAATGATGTTTTTGGGTGAAAAATTCACCAAAGAAATGAAACAAGTTTGCTAGCAAGCTTTACGTGCTAAACAATCATCCTAAATTCTAAAAACTGACAAAAGAGAAAGTTTTGATTCTCCTCGTTGTCGATAACCTTGATTTTTGAAAAAATGAATGGGGGATTTATCAAATTGTGAAATGATTTCGACTTTTTCGGAAATCATAAAAACCAATAAATCTGAAGAGAAGTGTTTGAATTCTAATGAACTTAAAAGGGCAGGAGCGGAGTTTTGTGATTTAATAATAACATCTTCACAACAATCCATTGAACTCATATCAGCACAATCGCAGGGTTCAGTTTCCTGTTCTCCAAAACCAAATTGAGTTAAAACATCACCACAAAAATGCAAATTAGCCTTCAGGTTACTTGAAGTACCTAAAAGCAGAATAAGCATGAATATGGCTAAAAGTTTTTTCATTAAAAGAAACAAAAGTGCAAAATTTTTACCAGATTAACGTTAATTTTCAGATTGTTTACCATTATTAAATGGCTGTTTACAGCGGGTTTCAGTGAATATTTAGCAAATAATCAAGGTTTTGCAGTTTCTTAACATTAAAAGTCTTAGATTTGCAGGCTTTTTAAAAAATCATGCAGAACATAAGAAATATTGCCATTATTGCACACGTTGACCATGGAAAAACAACCTTAGTCGACAAAATCATTCACCAAACTCAACTTTTTCGTGAAAACCAGGAAAAAGGCGACTTAATTCTCGATAACAACGATTTAGAGCGTGAAAGAGGAATTACAATTTTGGCGAAAAACATCTCTGTTAATTACAAAGGAACAAAAATCAACATCATTGATACTCCTGGTCACAGTGACTTTGGAGGCGAAGTTGAAAGGGTTTTAAACATGGCCGATGGTGTATTGCTATTGGTAGATGCTTTTGAAGGTCCGATGCCACAAACACGTTTTGTATTACAAAAGGCTTTGGCTTTGGGTAAAAAACCAATTGTAGTAATTAATAAAGTAGACAAACCAAATTGCAGACCTGATGAAGTTCATGATGCAGTATTTGATTTGTTTTTCAATTTAGAAGCTACAGAAGAACAATTAGATTTCCATACTATGTACGGAAGTTCTAAAATGGGTTGGATGGGCAGAGACTGGAAAAATCCAACAACAGATTTCACCTCTTTATTAGATGATATTATCTCAGGTATTCCTGCTCCTGTTGTAAAAGAAGGTTCTTTGCAAATGCAAATTACTTCTTTGGACTTCTCAACTTTTACCGGACGTATTGCCATAGGTAGAATATTAAGAGGAAGCATCAGAGTTAACCAACCGGTAAGTATTGTAAAAAGAGATGGTTCTATTCAAAAATCAAGAATCAAAGAACTTTATACTTTCGAAGGTTTGGGTAAAATGAAAGTAGAAGAAGTTGGTGCCGGTGATATTTGTGCGGTGATGGGTATTGATGGATTTGAAATTGGTGATACCATTGCTGATTTTGAAAATCCTGAAGGTTTGATTCCTATTAAAATCGACGAACCTACAATGAACATGATGTTTATGATTAACAATTCTCCATTCTTTGGTAAAGAAGGAAAGTTTGTAACATCACGTCACTTGCGCGATCGTTTGTTTAAAGAATTAGAAAAGAATTTAGCTTTACGTGTTGAAGAAACTGATTCAGCAGATTCATATTTGGTATTCGGTCGTGGTATTCTTCACTTATCTGTATTGATTGAAACAATGAGACGTGAAGGATATGAATTACAAGTTGGACAACCCCAGGTAATTCTAAAAGAAATCAATGGTCAGAAATGTGAGCCAATTGAAATCTTAACTGTAAACGTTCCTGAAGAATATGCAGGTAAAGTAATTGAATATGTAAGTCAGCGTAAAGGTGACATGTTAATTATGGAACCAAAAGGAGATTTGATTCATTTAGAATTTGAAATTCCTTCACGTGGTATCATAGGATTAAGAAATAATATATTAACAGCTACAGCAGGTGAGGCTATTATGGCTCATCGTTTCAAGGCATTTGAGCCTTGGAGAGGTACAATTCCTAATAGAGGTGCAGGTGTAATGATTTCAGGTGAATTAGGAAAAGCTATTGCTTATTCAATCGATAAATTACAAGATAGAGGGAGTTTCTTTATTGAATCAGGTGAGAACATTTACATGGGTCAGATTATTGGTGAAACCAATCGTCAGGATGACTTAGTTGTAAACGTTACTAAAGAAAAGAAATTAACGAATATGCGTGCATCGGGTACTGATGATAAAGCTCGTATGACACCAAAAATTAATTTCTCATTGGAAGAATGTATGGAATATATTCAAGATGATGAGTTGGTAGAAATCACGCCACAATCATTACGTTTAAGAAAAATTCACTTGAACGAAAACGATAGAAAACGTTTCAAAAACTCGATGGCATCAGCATAAGAGCGATAAATTTAAAAAAGCCGGCTTCAAGAAATTGGAGCCGGCTTTTTGTTATTTATGAATTTTGGGAAACACTTAGCTTTCCCCAACACAAAACAAATCTCAGCTTTTGATATGACCTGTATCATTTATTTGTCTGGGCAGCGGGATTATCTTTGAATAGTAAATTAAAAGGCCATGAAAAAAGATATAAGAGTTAAACACATTATGACAATGGAACTTGTGGTTGGAAACGTAAACAACAAGTTTTCGCAGGTCCTTGATTTCTTTTGTAAGTTCAAAATTGCACATCTTCCTATTGTAGAAGAGAATAATAAGTTATTAGGTATCATCAGTGTTAATGATGCACTGAATTATATGCACGAAAAATTAGGAGTTGGAAGCTCACTTAATCGGGAATCTTTGGATGCTGAATTTAAAATGGATGAATTAATGACCCCTGAGCCACATTTTATTTCAGCAGAAGCCACTATTGAAGAGGCTTTAGAACGTTTAGACAAAGGAATGTTTCAAGCATTACCTGTGGTTGAAAATGATGTACTGGTAGGAATTATTACCAACAAAGATTTAGTGAAAGCCTTTTCCTATGAAGTTAATCCGGTTGAGACAAGATCTACTTATTCTATTGAAACCTCAGGTTTCGGAATTTAGAAAAGGGCCTGCTGAAAAAGGCAGAAACAGGTCAGATTTTAGACGCTGCCAAAATATACCGAATGCATTTTGTTAAAGTCCAATAAATTGGCCTAAACAAAATTGCCTCGGTATTAAACTGGGGTATTTCTGTTTGTTGTTTAAGATGTATATACAATA
>JBIPMI010000284.1:0-3922 GCA_044369215.1 Bacteroidia bacterium
AAACTGATCTGATAATCTAATTTTAAAAGGAATATCAAAAAGTTCTTTGAGCTTTTTACCAATAAAAAAATCTATGGTATCAATCAATTCAACCTCTTTTGCATGCCAAACTCGAATACAAACTGAGTTTTCATCGAGTTCAAAAATGATATCGCCTGTAGAGCTTAATAGCAGATTCAGGTTTTCTGCATATACTTTAAGCTCTTCTTCTCTATTTCTAATAGCTGAAATATCAGTTGCTGTAATTACAACGCTGTTAACCTTTCCATTTGAAAAAACTGGTACAAAAGAGAATTCCAAAAAGTGCTTTTGCCCACCATATTCATATACCTGTTCTTCCTTGAATCTTTCACCGGCAATAGCTTTATTGTACAAACCCATCCAATATTTAAAAACTTCCGGATGAGCGGCACCATCACTCATTATATTTTCACCTAATTTTGGAGCCTTTGTCCAAAAACTTTCAAAAGCAATTCTATAGTTATTGTTAAATGAAAGTAGTCTATAATTGGTATCAATGGCCCAAATTTGGTCATCTGTATTTTCAACCAAAGCACTATAATTAGCCTGATTTTGCTCTAAATCATTATTTACTTTTTTCCTTGCATCACTAAAATACTGAAGGATTAAAATGCTTGAGATAAATGAAAGAGTTAAGTTGATATAAAATAAACTTTCAAGCTTAATTGAATCATTTATAAACAATATAGCCAGTTTAGGAGATTGAATGAAATTAACAGCAAAAACTACTATTACAACGCTTACAATTCCAAATATTTTTGACTGCTTATAATTGGGAGATTCAAATAAAAAACTCACTATAACAAATGGAACATAAAACAAATATGAGCCGGTGTTTATTGCAAATCCAGTGTCAAAAATATAAAACAATATTAAAAGGCCAATTCTAAAAAACTGAAATGCAGCAGATATTTTATTTAATCTAACAAATAAATAAACTCCAAAACCCAATCCAATTGCCAATAAAGAAATCGACATATTTAAATATTGACCAAAAATCAATTCCAAAATGGTAAATGCAATTCCATTAGCCATACAAAGCCATGAAAGTATTTGGAGTAGTTTGATTTCGCGAGACATTTAATTTTATTTAAATGGATAGGTTCCAATCTAAAGGGAATTTCCAATTTTCATCCGAAATATAAGATAAAAATCCATTTTCTGCTTTAAATGGCGAATGAAAATTATTTGAATATAAACTTCCAGTTCCTAAACCCTGATGTAACTTAGGATTCTTAGAACTACTCCATTGTGCAATAATATTCAAACCAATATTCGATTCTAATGCTGAAGTTGCCCACCAATCCTTGTCATAAATCTGAGCTAATTTTATCCATTCATCTGCCACTTTCAAACCACCAATTAATGTTGGTTTAAGAATTAAATAATCGGGATTTAGGTATTCCATTAAGCTTTTACCAGATTCAAAAGGATTCAAACCAATCAATTCCTCATCCAATGCAATTTTAATAGGAGATTTTGCGATTAGCTCCTGCATTTCATCCCATAAATTGGGCTTGATTGGTTGCTCAATGCTATGAATTTGAAATCGCTTTAATTCATTTAGTTTTAACAATGCATCTTGCACATGAAAAGCACCATTTGCATCTACTCTAATCTGAACTTTAGACTCTGAAGCAACTTTTCTAAATTTCTCTAATAAGTTACATTCCTCATCAAAATCAAGTGCTCCAATTTTAAACTTTATACAATCAAATCCTGCTCTAAATTTTGATATGGCTTCGTTCAACATTTCATCAATTCTATTCATCCAAACAAGTCCATTAATTTTAATAGATTCGCCTTTTAACCATGTTGAATCAAAGTACTTTCTAATGCTTCCAAATTTGATATCCAATTGAATAGATTCCAATGCAAATTGTATTGAAGGATTAAGTTCCAACTCTTCATCTATAGCAATTCCTTCATTTAAATGATTGAGAATTTGATCAAGTTTCATTTCAAAATCCGGAGTACTATCAATGCTCAATCCCGCTAGGGGAGATGCTTCTCCAATGCCAATTACCTTTTTAAATGCATCTTTAGCTATAATGATATATGCATCATGTTTTTTAATTTCTCCTCTGGATGTTTTCGCATCAAAATTAAAAGCCAGCTGGTGTTTGATATACGAATATTGTATCATGCTTTAAATACGATTGATGCGATTAAACTCAGACACAATAAAAAACTACTTAATGACAAAACTTTTAATTGAGGGTCGAATTCTTGAACAGTTTTAGCTTTTGATATTTTTAATATATGTAAAATAAAAGCAATAAAAGGAAGAGCTAAAAAAACGAAACTTAGCTCATTATTAATAAAGTAATTAGAAACAAAAATTACAGAACCAACTATTAAAGCATAATGATAGATTTTAGCTTTTTCTATCCCTAACCTCACTGGTATTGAATATTTTCCTGCTATTATATCAGATTCTATATCCCTCATATTATTTACATTTAAAACCCCAACCGACAACAACCCAAATGTAATTGCAGGATAAAGGATATCAGAATTAAAATCGCCAATTTGTAAATAGGAAGTTCCTAAAACTGCCACCAATCCAAAAAATACAAAAACAGATATATCGCCTAAACCCAAATATCCATAAGGTCTTTTTCCATTTGTATATAAAATAGCAGCTGCAATGGCAAAAAGTCCTAATACAAACAAAGAAATTATTCCACTTAATTCAATAACAGGATAAGCAAAAAACAAGAGAAGTATTCCTGAAATCAAGGATAAAATTGAAAACAAAATGACTGCCGTTTTCATTTGTCCGGCAGAAATTACTCCGGCTTGAACAGCACGCTTCGGACCTTTTCTATGTTGACTATCAGCACCATGAATACTGTCACCATAATCATTTGCCAAATTTGACAATATCTGCAAAAACAAAGCAGTTAGCAGTGTAAAAACAGCAATAGCTACATTTAATTTAATATAAATCGAGGCAGAAGCAATACCTGCGCCTATGCAGGAAAAAGACAAAAACAAGGTCCGAAACCGAAAAGCGGCTAACCAATGTTTAAAGTTTGTTACATTTGTTTTACTCATGGACCCGAAAGTTAAGCACATTAGGTTTCTACTCAAGTATCCTGCCTATAAATTTTTTAAAAATAGGTCGAAATACATCAGTAATCAGAATTTTCTGATTATTGCAAGTGTGCTTATTGCAATTGTTTCATCAATTGCTGCAATAATACTAAAGGGATTAATTCATTATATTGAAGGAATTTCGTTTAATGCAAAATTTATTGAGCTGCAGTACAAAAGTGTATTTTTTCCTGCAATAGGTATTTTACTTTCACTGATTTTTGTTAAATATATTCTAAGAATTCCGGCTTTAGAGAAAGGTTTAGCTTCAATTATTTATAAGGTAAATTACAAACATGGCGATATTGAAGGCCATCATACTTATGTTCACTTAATCACCAGTGCATTAACAGTAGGTTTTGGAGGTTCTGTAGGAGTTGAAGCTCCAATTGCCATCACAGGTGCAGCCATTGGTTCCAATGTTTCTAAACGTCTTTTTGTAAGTCAGCAAGAAAAAAATCTCCTGTTAGCTTGCGGAGCCTCGGCAGGAATTTCTGCTATTTTTAATTGTCCTATAGCCGCTGTAATTTTCTCATTGGAAGTAATTTTGAGTCGTGTAAGCGTGGCTTCATTTATCCCATTATTAATTGCATCAGCAACAGCAGCATTAATCAATGGGATTTTTTATAAAGGTTCACTCATATATTTTCAAGCAAATGGTTGGATAGTAAGTGCAATCCCTTATTATGTTGTTTTAGGAATACTAGCAGGATTAGTTTCAGCCTATACCATTTTAAGTATTCATGCAATTGAAAATAGGTTTGGCAATGTGAAACAAAAAATCAATAAAGCAATTTTCCAG
>JBIPMI010000285.1:0-3921 GCA_044369215.1 Bacteroidia bacterium
TAGAAAATAGATATCACAGATGACCAATAACCCAGAATGGGTGACATGATTATAGCAAGAGCAAATCCCACAAGAACAGAAACCCAGAATGGGTAACAGGATTATAGCAAAAGCAAATCACGAAAGTACAGAAACCCAGAATGGGTGACATGATTATAGAACAAATAAATCCCACAAGACCATCAACCCAGAATGGGTGACATGATTATAGCAAAGGCAAATCTCGCAAGACCAAAAAACCAGAATGGGTGGCATACTTCACTCCGAATTGCTTCTTTATAAATGAGGGAATTTTATCCTTTAAAACTTCAACTCTAAATCTTCGAGAACTTTGTTTTGAAGAATATGCTCTTCAACTATTCTTTTTACATCATTTACCTGAACTTTGCCATAATATGTTCCATCAGGATAAATAACCAAAACAGGTCCGTTTTGACAAGCATCTAAACAACCGCTTCGTTGAGCTCTAACTTTTCCTTTTAGACCTTTTTCAGCCAAAACTTCTCTAAATTTTTCAACCAAAGCCATACCTGCAACTTCTCCGCAGCAAGCCTTTCCTTCTGCCTTTTGATTAGCACAGATAAATACATGTTTTTCGAATCTCATTTTAATTTAACAATAATAAATGGCCACTGTTTTTATCAGGATTGATTTTTCTAAATCCAGGGGCCGGTAAGTGAACAAAATCTGCTATTTTTAAAAGTGTTTTTACACTTTGTTTTTTTGTTTGAATGGCATTTAAATTCCAATCTAAACCAATTACAAATTTTCGTTGAATTTGCCTATTGGTATTTAATCTTAGTTGATCAACTTCCGAAAATCCATCAACACCATAAGCAATTCCTAAGTTTAATCCTTTAGGCCAAAATTGCCTTTTATTTTTCGACAATAAATTATGCATATCAGCAGTAAGCCAATACATATGACCATCGTAATCAGCCACAAATTTCCAATTTTTAAAATTTACATCTCTGTAATATTGTGATGGAAAATAACCAAACTTGAATTTAAAATTATTCATGATCGGATATTGGTCTTGTAAAACTCCATAACCTACACCCAATAAATTGGCTATTAAATCCTGAGGAGAAAAATTATAGGAACTAAATCCATCACCTATTTCAATACTTAATGCCCAAAAAGCAGGCATTGAAATGCTCACAATTCTTCTGGTCTTTTTTGAAAATCTCCCATATTTCATTAACTCATTTATTGAATGATAATAAAAATAGGAAGTAAAAAAATGTCCTACCTTATCAATTCCTAAGCTATAGTTATTCAATCCACCATCAGAATAAATTGTAAAATCATGATAATCATCTTTCCACCACCAATGGTATTCAAAAATGGTACTTGCAACTTGTTGTGTTACTAATCCTGCTGCTACCCAACGCTTTCGGGCAGTAAAAGAGTCGTTATCCAACTTAATTAATTCATCACCAAACAAATTTTTATTGAAGAATAAAACTAGAAATAATACTAGAAATACAATTTTAGAATTCTGCATAAATACCAGTACTTATTAGATTTCTATTACTTCTGTAAAATTGTCCGCGTTCATCTGCACCGCTTGAAAAGTTCAATACCAATCTTAATTTTTGTGGATGAAGATGATTAAACTGGTATGCCAAAAGCAGGTTATTGGTTGACCTGAAATCTAATTCCCCTCTGAATTTAAAATCAGCTCCAATAATAAAACCTCCGGGGTTAGTTTGATTTAAAAACGTTTGGTTGATATTTAACTCAAATCCAGGCTGAATGGTGATTTTCCCTGAATGAACTTCATCGGTTTTAAAATTGTAATTGATAATTACATTGTTGTATAAATGATATGCGCTTCTTTTCCCTTTGTAGCTTATCCCAACCTGATGATAATCTCGGGCATAATTTGTAAATGGATATTGTGCATTTGCAATAGCATCATCACTTAAATGCTGAGAAGTATGACCGCTTCCAAGTCTCAAAGCCCAATTATTTCTAAATTGGTAATTTAAAAAAACATCAACATAAAAATCTGTATTTAATACCGAGCCATGGTTTACCGACCTTAACAATCCCATATAGGTTGAACCTGCAATTTCAAATTGAAAACGATGTTTGCCCCTGTTTAAATTATAAACAGGAAATTGTCCTCCCATTGAACCAATAAATTCCGAAGCATTTAAATTTCTTTGGATCCCTAAACGATGCGCTCTGGTATCGGCGGCATAAATTGGGACCAAATGGATTTCTTTTGGGGTTTCAATTATTCTTAATAGCTTTTTTGAACTAGTTGAAATATAGCTAAACACACAATTTACCTGAATTAACAGTAAAAACAGGAGTGTTAATTTTGTCCTCATAGACCGCAATTACGTTGATTTTTTTTGAATTTATTGTGTAAAAAAGATTAAAACCAGGCACTTTGTAGCTCCTGAAAATTGAATTACTTTTGCCATAAAATATTGAATATATGTTTGGAAAACTTGGTGAAGCCAAAAAAATGGCTGAAGAAATGAAAATAAAGTTAGCTGCTATAAGTGTTGAAGGCAGTGCTGAAAATGGAAAAATTAAGGTAAGAGCCAATGGTAACAAGGAAATTATTTCAGTAGAGATTGATCCAGAATACCTTAATATCGATAAAAAAGAAGAACTGGAGGATGTTTTGGTGATTGCAATTGGCAGAGCTTTTGAACAAGCAAATGACGTTTCTGAAGCCGAAATGAAAGCCATGATGGGAAGTATGATGCCTGGTTTAGGTAATTTATTTTCGTAACCAATCAATATTGCATCTTAAGTTTTGAGTTTAATTCAATATAAAACAAGCTGTTTTATTCTTATACGCTTGATTATAAGACAAGTCCAAAATAATGACATTGTAAAATCATTTTAACTAAGAACTAATTTGACTTTTACTTGTCACATACAATAAAGAAAATCATTCGAAAAAAGGTGCAAAGAATCTGAATAAAATCATCTGTTTGATTCTTCAAAACAAATAAATTCGCATGTTTTTTAAGAATTAGAAAAAAGAAAATCATTAAATCATATATGCAAACCAAAGCAAATTATCGTGACGAGTTCATTTACCGCCACATTTCACCAATGGCAAACGAAACTGAAGCCATGTTGAAAACCATCGGAGTAAGCAGTATCGACCAATTAATTGAAGAAACAATTCCTGCGCATATCCGATTAAAAGAACGAATGAATCTTCCTGCTGCTTTAACCGAGGCTGAATTGCTTGGTATGCTTCATGAAATTGCGTCAAAAAACAAATTAAATACCAATTATTTAGGTCAGGGTTACTACGGTACTTTAACTCCCGGAGTAATTTTGAGAAATATTTTCGAAAATCCGGGTTGGTACACAGCCTATACTCCTTACCAGGCAGAAATTGCTCAAGGTAGATTAGAAGCTTTGTTGAATTACCAAACCATGATTATTGATTTAACAGGAATGGAAATTGCAAATGCTTCTCTTTTAGATGAAGGTACTGCTGCCGGTGAAGCCATGCACATGTTATATGCAGAAACTAAAAAGGCAAACGCTAATAAATTTTTTGTATCTGAATTGTGTTTCCCTCAAACGATTGATGTATTAAAAACTCGTACTGAACCTATTGGTGTAGAATTGGTTATTGGTAACCACGAAACTATTGTTTTTGATGAAACTTATTTTGGTGCTTTGATTCAATACCCTGCCGGAAACGGAGATGTGATTGATTACAGCGCATTCATGGGTAAAGCAATCGAACAAAATGTAATGGTTGCCGTTGCTGCCGATTTATTGAGCTTGAGTTTATTAACTCCTCCAGGAGAATGGGGTGCTGATGTGGTTGTTGGTTCAGCACAAAGATTTGGAGTTCCAATGGGATATGGTGGACCACATGCTGGATTTTTTGCTACTAAAGATGCTTATAAGCGTCAAATGCCAGGTCGT
>JBIPMI010000286.1:0-3911 GCA_044369215.1 Bacteroidia bacterium
GGTGACAGCTATTTTGTTAATGATTCATAAAATTTCTAGGAGCAAGAACTATAAGTAGTTTGGGCCTGCTAAAAAAATAGAAATAGGTCAGATTTTATACAATGTTAAATTTGGTATATATCATATAGGTAATTGTTGAATCACAATTAAACTAAATACCTTTTATTGGTAAAACTTATTACTTCTATATCTAAAAACAAACTATTGAAAAAGCAAAAAATTAAGTCTATTCATTAAGAAATTCTTTTTCAATATCTTCAATACTTGGTAAGCTACTTTTGAAGTCTTCTGGCAAAAATTTCGATATTTCATTTTCCCAATTTGATATACCAATTGGATTGTTAATCCCTGCTAAAGAATACTCGGCAACAACTCTGTTTTTTTCTTTTACTAATAACAATCCAATAGATTTTTTATCATCTTTACCACACAGCGAATCGTTTACTACATTCATATACATATTCAATTGACTTATATGTCCTGGCTCTAACTTACCTGTTTTTAGCTCAATCACCACATAACATTTTAGTTTTATATGGTAAAAAAGTAAATCAATGAAAAAATCGCTATCACCCAATTCTAAATGCACTTGTTTACCAACAAAAGCAAAACCTTGACCAAGTTCGAGCAGAAATTTTTGTATATGGTCAATTAAACTTTGTTCCAATTCTTTTTCTTTAATATGGCTTGCATTTCCTAAAAAATTAAAAATGTAAGGATCTTTGAATGATTGGTTTGCTAAATCTGATTGCAATGGAGGAAGTGATTTAGAGAAATTGTTTACTGAATTTCCCTCTCTTAAGTGTAATTTACTTTCAATTTGAAAAACCAACATATCTTTGCCAAAACCATTTTCTATGGTTTTCTGAGCATACCAAAGTCTTAGTTTGGGTTCTTTTAATTTATCTAGAAGCGTAATATTACTTCGCCATGGAATTTGTGCAACGGTGCGTTGCACTATTTCTGGGTCTGACCAAGCTTCTGCAAATTTCTTCATGTATTTAAGATTTCTAGGAGAAAATCCTGCCTCTTCAGGAAATGCGTCTTTTAAATCTGAAGAGAGTCTGTCAATTACTTTAGTACCCCAACCTTCAGCTTTTTGTTTTATTAGAATAGCATTCCCAATGTGCCAATACATCACAATCATTTTTTGATTCGCATTAAAAATAACTGATAGCTTTTCTTTTTTAATAAACCCTTTAAGTTCTTCTACAAATGAAGTATAGCTTTCTGGCATATCAGCTATTCTTTCTGCTATTGGGAATACCACATTTTCAATTTCTTTCCCCAATTGTTTTCTCTTAGATTTCATATCGAATATTAATATTCAGTAAATTAAATAATATTGCCTAGTTCTTATGAAAGTAGAAATAAGCATAAATCCTGATTCAAGATATTCATTTTCTCAAAAAAATTATATTTTATCTTTGATTTCCAATACAATGTTTTTGAATGAAACAACTATCAAAAGAATCAATTAAAATTCTAAAAATGATAATTACTTTTAAAACTATTCTGAAATCCAATAGATTAATATTAACTTCAATAAACAAATCCTTTGTTATTGCATTACTAATAATATCTCAATTGAATCTCAGCTCCACTCCCATTCCTACCAAACTCCAATATTCATCATGACTCATCAGGCCAAAGCGGTCTAGAACAAATGCTTGAAGGTATTTGAGGTTTTGATCTTCGAGGTAGTTAAACGCCAACTTGTTTAGTTCGGCATCAGGCTCAACAAGTCGACCAATGGAATCGAGAATTTCACCTTGTTTGACTTTGTTCAACTCTTCCAAAATATTATCAAAGGTATCACGCGATTTTAATAGAATATTATCATACACAAATACTGTATAAATATGCATTGGAATTTTTAACTCAGGTAATATTTCACTTGCAGGTATTTGGTCTTCGTAAGCAGCCTTTAAAAGTTCATTATTGGTACTTACCGAGCTACTTAAATACATTTTTGCTTCTAACTCAAATTGCGAAATCATAAAATTGATTTCAATATCATCAGGTTTAGAAGAGAATTCAAACATGTGTAAATACCTTGAACATATTGGTAATCCAAACTGGTTCAATATCAATTCTTCTAATGCTATAGTATCTTCAAACAACAAGCCATTGTTTTCTGGTCCTCCAGTTTCACTTAGTTGCTTCTTACTTTTGGCCAATGAATATAAATTCAGTTTTAATCGCTTATAATTCAAAACAAATCTCCTCATGTATTTTGTCGAAAAATTCTGAAATGCTTAAATGTCCAAGGTTCTTTTTGAAGCTCTCTAAATTTATGAAATTAACAGCTGAAACATCACTGTATTTTTCAACGAATTCGAGGATATTTTGCTGTTCATTGGCTCGCTCAAAATGAAATGGCAAAAACACTATGGCCTTGAATGAAATATCAGCATCTAATAATTCTTTCAATAAGGTTCTGATTAAAAATGTACCTGTTAATCCTCCGATTCCTGCAACTATTATATAGTTATCTTGATTCAAGAAATTCTCTTTTACTAATTCACAATTTGTAAAGTTCTCCCAGCTTAGTTTTCTATCAAATCCAGATTGAACTTTTCCTTTACTTGTTTGTAAAAGCTTAAATGGAATCCAATTGATTTTAGATTCATATTCCGACCTTATTTGAACATTGATTGAAGTATATTTTCCTTTTAATCCCTTTAAATTAGCATGTGCAAGAAAATTGGTTCCCGCTCCTCCAAGTCCAATAAAATGGCGATTTGTGCTTGTTGATTCTTTTGAAAAAAGGGAATTAGGTAAACTGGAACCCAGGCCAATCAATCCCAATGTTTTTAAGAGTGTTCTTCGTTTCATTTCTTTTTTTAATGCAATAAAGAACATGACTCTGCCAAAATATGTCGTACCCAATTTGAAATTGTTTATTTGTATAAAGCAATAGTAGATTTTAGCAATTGGTGAACTTCCTTTTTTAAAGAATGAGGCTCTAATACTTGCACTTGATCTGCCATCATTAATATTCTTTGAATCAATTCATAATTGGGTATTACATGTAATACAAAAACAACTGTATCTTTTGTCTCCAATTCTATGTATTGCGACCCATGTAATGGCGCTGTTTTGAGGTATTTTGCTTGTAGAGAACTTAATTCAAGTCGAACTTTCATTGGCTCTGAATCTGAGTAATTTAATCCAATAATTTGTTCAAATTTCTTTTTAATTGTTGAATGATTTTGTTTAGGAAAATTCTTCTTTTCAATGCTCAAATCAGATAGTCTGTCGAGACCAAAAGTTCTGTATTCACCATTTTCTATTTCACCAATCACATACCAACGTTGCAAGTATTGCTTTAACAAAATGGGTTTGATGTGATAAGAAGTAGTCTTTTCTGTATGATAATTAAAATGAGAAAAATTGAGTAAAAACTTCTGTTGAATGGCAAATAATATGTCTCTTAAAAACTGAATTCCTGAGCTGGAAATTCTGTTTTCAAACAAAATATACTCTGATAATTCCAACAGTTTTTTATAGTTCTGAACGGGCAATCCTGCTGTTTCAGAAAGATGAAGTAAATTTAAAAGACGTTCAACTTCATGCGCATCCGACTCCTTTAATTCATACCCTTTTCTTATTGAACTATAAACAATTTCCAATCCGAATTCATTGCGTAATTGTTCGATATACCTTGTAATAGAACGTTCAGATTTCACAAAATCATGAGTGCTTAAATACTCAGATATTTCTTTTAATGATGCCGAATTGTTGTCCTTAAGTTTTTCAACTAAAAGAGAAAATATTCGTATGGTAGAATGGGTAGGCATGGTTTAATAATTTGAGAAATCAATATTAAATAAAATTATGGTTATTGAATCCATGTGGCTACGAAATTCCATTGGCGACAAAATTCCAAATGACAATGAAAAATTATC
>JBIPMI010000044.1:0-12780 GCA_044369215.1 Bacteroidia bacterium
ATTTTAATTTACTCGCTGCTCAAAAGTTGCTGTGGATTAGAACTCAGGATGTGGAGAGTGCGAAATTGACATCTGAAATTGCAACTGTAGAAATGAAGCGTGGAAAAATACATCCTCAGGAACTTTCGCGTTTGAAAAACTTACAGGCACTTGCGGAAAGTAATTTAGAAATGTCGAAAAAAGATTTCATGACATATTATTATGTTTTGGAAAATTGGGTAGGTGTGAAGTTGAATACTTTAAAAATAAAAAAGGGAGTCGGTAAATGAATTTAATTGTCTTTTCAAGAATTATATTAAAGAACGTCAGGTGGTTAATCATCTTTCCTTGCTTATTGGTAGGGACTGTCGTTTTTTTTACTAAAGACATGCCCAAGGAATACGAAACTCAAACTACTATTTACACTGGATTAGCTTCAGGATACAGTATTACTGATGATGGGAGTGAAAGAATTGATAATTTTAAGGTTAGTAATGCTTTTGATAACTTAATCACAACAATCAAAAGTCGTGAAACCGTTGAAGAGGTTGCAATTAAATTACTAGCACAACATTTATTACTAAAAGAACCGGACGCAAATATTCTCAGTAAAAAAGGATTCGAAAAACTTGCAGAACTTGTGCCGGCTGATGAAAGGTCAAAACTAATTGTTCCGGGTGATTTCAATAAAACAGTTAAGAAATTATTCTCAATAAAAGATAGTTCTAATAAGAATACAGTAAGAGATTTACTTACTTATCCGGGCACTTATTATTATATAGGTAGTATTTCAGGAAGTATTACGGTAATGAGAAAAAATGCCAGTGATATGTTGGAGATGACTTTTAAATCTAATGATGCCGGTGTTTGTTGGAATGGAATGAAATTTTATATCGATGCATTTTCTTCAAGATACAGAGGAATTAAAGGTTCAGAGACTCAAAACGTGGTTAAGTATTTTGAGCAACAATTGCAACATGCTTTTGGTGTTCTTCAAAACTCTGAAAATAAATTGAGAGATTTTGGAGTAAACAATAAAATCATTAATTATTACGAACAGGCAAAATTCGTTGCTGAGTCAAAAGAAGATTTATCGACAGATTACTACAAAGAAAAAATGAAACTGGAAGCTGCTCAAAAAGCTACTACCAGGATTGAGGAGAAAATGAACAATTACTCCGACTTTGTTGGTTATAACGAGGAGTTGGTAACATTGCGACAAGATTTGGCTAATATTAATTTTAAGATAACCAATGCTACAATTTACAAAGCAAACGCCGATGAAATTGCAGAATTCAGGGATCAGGCAGAAGCAATTAAAATCAAACTAAAAGAAAAAGCCAGAGATTATTACGAATTCAATAACTCTATAGAATGGGTTCCACAAGAATCATTGTTGAATGAGTGGTTATCTAAAATTGTTGAATTGGAAGAATCTAAAGGTCGTTTACAGGTTTTTGAATTACGTATGAAACAATATGAGGGCATTTATTCTGAATTTGCTCCATTGGGTTCTACTTTAGGGAGATTGGAAAGAGAAATTTCAGTTAATGAAAAAGAATACTTATCGGTTTTACACGGTTTAAACTTGGCTAAATTAAGGCAACAGAGTTTAGAAATGAGTAATAATTTAAAGGTTATTGACCATCCATTTTTTCCACTGCAACCATTACCTTCAAAACGTGCATTATTAATTATAGCAAGCTTCGTATTGGGCTTGGTTTTATTATTAGGTTTTTACATTGCAAAAGAGATGTTGAATAAGTCTCTTCGTTATCCTGATAAAGTTGAAGCCATACTTGGTTTACCATTATTAAATGCAGTTCCGGAAAAGCAAGGGGTCAATACAAAATTAGTTGGAGTGGATGAAGTTGCCTCTTCACTAATGCAACAAGTTTTAAATGAAGTGTTTATTGATCTAAGACAAAGCGCACCTCATGCCCGTAATTATTTAATTACCGTTTTTAGTGTCAAAAATGCTGAAGGAAAAACATTCTTTGCGGAGGAATTGGTTAAAAAGCTATCAAGAATAAGAAATAAAGTGCTCTATTTATTTCCGGAAACTTCACAAAACCATGATGAAAAAATCATGGAAGACAATCCCAAAGTAATTGCAAGAAAGTATAGGGTAGCTGATGAGTTGATTGATTATAATGGTATCAGTGACTTTTTAAAGGAAAATGAATCGGGACCAACAGACGATATTTCTTATACAATTTTAGAAATACCTGAATTGAAAAAGTATCCAATTCCATCACAATTGATTTCGATGGCAAATCTTTCAATATTAATAGTTCATGCGCAGAAATCATGGACAAGTGCCGATAAGTTCCAGTTAAAGAACTACCAGAAATTAACTGAAGGTAAAGTAAAAGTTATTCTGAATCATGTTGAACCTGATTTACTTGAATCTATTTACGGTGAAATCCCTAAGAAAAGATCTGTATTCAGGAAAAAATTGAAAATGGTTCTTGGTGGACAAAAATACTAATAGGTTTTGAACTCAATAAAAGCAAAATATGGCAAAGACCTGAGAGCTTTGACAGGCTTTATTATTATTGCGCTTATTATCGGGTATATGATAGGTAAAGGTCAAATGACCACTATTACTTATTTATTGGGCATGCCTATTCTTGTTGGATTTTTAGCGATAATATTCTACAATCCAATTATAGCTTTACTTTATAGCTTTCATCTTTCATTTCTTTCGAATGGAATGATGAGGTTTATTGATACCCAAATTCCCTGGGGTTTAGGTATAGATTTTTTACTGCTCATTTGTATTCTGGCGACGCTATTTAAAAAATCAGAACAAAAGGGAACCCGAAATTTTGCGAGTCCGCTTTTCTGGATATTATTCTTTTGGTTTTGTTTTACGCTGGTCGAACTAATCAATCCGGAAGCAAGGAGTAAAGAGGCATGGTTTTATGCGGTTCGTGGACTATCGTTTTATCCAATGCAAATTGTGGCCTTGGTATATATACTTTGGGATACAGAAGAAGGCCTTGATCAATTTATCAAAATCTGGATGATTTGGAGCCTGATATCTGCCTTTTATGGATTTAAAATGCACTATATCGGTGTAACAGCAGGAGAAAGGGCCTGGCTTGATAATGGTGGTTCAATTACGCATGAAATTCAAGGGCAGCTTCGGATATTTTCTTTTTATTCGGATGCAGGACAATTTGGCGCAGCAATGGCGCATACCACCTTATTTGCCTTATTAATGGCTATCGGACCCTTTGATAAATCGCAAAAGACATTCTATTGGTTTATTGTAGCTTCATGCTTTTGGGGTTATGCCTTATCGGGAAGTAGAGGACCACTTTTTGTACTTGCAGCAGGTGGTGCATTGTACCTGTTTTTAATTGGTAATTTAAGAATTCTAATCATTGGAGGAATTATAGGTGGTTTATTATTTGGAACACTAAAATATACCCATATTGGCGATGGAAATTACCAGATTCACAGGATGAGAACAGCATTAGACCCAAATGATGCATCCTTACAAGTGAGACTTGATAATCAGAAGAAACTTAAAGCTTATTTGGCTTCACGCCCCTTAGGTGGTGGAATTGGTTCTGGAGGAAGCTGGGGACAAAGATTTACGCCGGGCTCATTTTTGGCAGAAACAGCATTGGATAGCTGGTATGTGAAAGTTTGGGTTGAAACCGGAATAATAGGATTGTGGCTTCATATCATATCATTGGTCGTCATTCTTGGATATGGGATTATCAATTGTTTTAGGCTAAAAGACCCCCAATTACGACAGAAAATTATAGCGCTCACATGCGGATATTTTGGCATTGCAGCTGCCAGTTATGGTAATCAGGTTTTGGGTCAATTACCTACAGGATTTATTATTTATCTATCCTGGTCATATATGTTTTTATCAATTGAGTGGGAAAAAGAAAAGAAACTTCAAGGTAAATCTACTTATGTTAAAATAAGTTAGTGGAAGATTTTTGCTCATTAAGAAACTTCATTACTTGGAAAAATCTATAGCTCAAATATTTCTAATTGATTATTGATTGGAATAAAAACTTTTTTTACCAGGCCCTAAATTACTCAATTCTATGAAATTAATGACCCTGAAGGTGGTCACATGTTTATAGAAAATGCTTTAAACCAAACACCCCGAAGACTCCATCACGCGGACCGAAGGTCTGCGTGATGGAGTCTTCGGGGTGTTTCTTCGCATTTTATATTCTATAATCATGTCATCCATTCTGGATTTTAAGAACTGTTTAAATGAAACATCATACTAATCATATTTCATTTTTGAGATTTAGTTTGATTTTAAAGAATAATAATCAGCTATGAAGTTTTGATAAATTTGTTTTTAGGTAAGGAAGCGGATAATCGTTCTATTTTTTAACGGTCTTGGTGTTCACTAGTTAAATTTTCGGATTTTTTTAGTGAAAATTTCAGTTTATTCTATAATTTGTGCCTATCATGAAAGTAACATTTTTAGGAACAGGAACCTCTCAAGGAGTGCCAATCATAGCATGTGAATGTTTGGTGTGTTCTTCTGTAAATAAACGTGATAAAAGATTGAGGTCTAGTATTTTAATCCAAACAGAAGATAAAAACATAGTAGTAGATACCGGACCGGATTTTAGGGAGCAAATGTTAGAATCCGGAATACGTCATCTGGATGCAATTTTGTTTACTCATGCACATAGAGATCATTTAGCCGGATTGGATGATATCAGAGGATTTAATTTCATCATGAAAAAAGCAATTGATGTTTATTGCGAAGAATGGGTTGAAAATTCAATACGTTCAGAATTTCATTATGCATTTACTGAGCCTAAGTATCCGGGTGTTCCTGAAATGAATATTCATAGAATTGGTATTGAAAGTTTTGAGTTGTTTGGAAATAAAATTGAACCAATAAGGGTATTACATCATAAATTACCGGTATTAGGTTTTCGATTTGGAGAGTTTGTTTATATCACTGATGCGAATGCAATTAGTGATGAAGAAAAAGAGAAAATAAAAGGATGTAAATACCTTGTTTTAAATGCATTACGTAAAGAAAAGCATATTTCTCATTTTACCCTTGATGAAGCTGTTGAATTAATTAGTGAATTAAAACCACAAGAAGCATTTTTAACTCATATCAGTCACCAATTAGGTTTACATAATGAAGTTGAAAACGACTTACCAGACCACATTCATTTGGCCTACGATGGTTTGCAATTAGATTTTAAATCAGAATGATTATTGCATCTTTTCACCAACATTATGTTTGTATTGAAAGAATAAGTTTTGCACTTTCATCAATATTGGAAAATGCTGTTTTATCTGATGCATTCAGGCATAAAGAAGATGAATTGAGCTTGGTATTTAAATTAGAGGAAAACTACTTTTCATTAAGTTTAAATACCTCATGCAGACAAGGTTTATTTCAATTTTTTGATAATGAACTAAGCCGAAGTTCAGGAGTTCAACCTTTATTTGAATCGATTAAATACAAAAGAGTAAAGCAAATTATTCAAAGTAAAAACGATCGTTCTTTTTTACTTGAGTTTGAACAAAATTTGATTTTGTTATTTAAATGTTACGGACCTTTAAGTAATGTTATTTTATTCGAAAATAATATTGCAAATGAAGCCTACAGAAGCTCCATAATTAGTGATTTTCAAGTTCAATTAGATCAACTTGATAGGCTTGCTTCTGAAAAATTGAGTTTGGAAATAGATGAATCGAAAAACAAATTATCATACTTCGTTTATAAAAGGAACCAGCAATATGAGTTCCATATTGATAAACAAATAGAGGAGGAGCAAGTCTATTTTTCTTACGATATTTTAGATGCTTATACTTTTTTCTCACAACGATATATTCAACAATATCATTTTTTAAAAGAAAAAGAGTCATTACTTAAATCATTATCAGATCAAATAAAAAGACAGGAACAAGTTTTATACAACAATAAGACCCGTCTTCATTATTTAGAAAATGCGATTAATCCTGAAGAGATTGGACATATTATAATGGCCAATTTGCATATGATAAACAAAGGTGATGAAAAAACTGAGTTGTTTGATTTTTACAGGAATGAAAACCTCAGCATAAAATTAAAAAAGGAATTAAGTCCACAGGATAATGCAGCTCAATATTATCGAAAAGCTAAAAATCGGAAATTGGAAATTGAGCAGGCTTATAAAATGATTACTCAGGCTGAAGAAAAGTTGAAATTACTCAAACCAAGATTTGTAGAAGTTGAGCTAGCAGAAACAAAGAAAGCTTTAAAGCAAAAAGATAAAATTGAATTTGAGCAGAAAAATGCATCAGGTTTTAAGGAATTTGAATGTGATGGATTTAGAATTTATGTAGGAAGAAATTCTGAGAATAATGATGTTTTGACCTTGAAATTTGCAAAAAAAGATGATTTGTGGTTACATGCTAAAGGAGTTAGTGGAAGTCATGTAATCATTAAGAATCAGCAAAAAAGAAAAACTCCGGAGCACGTTATTCAACGAGCAGCGGAGTTGGCTGCCTATTTTTCCAAATCAAAATCTAGTGGATTAGTGGCAGTTATGGTTACTGAAAAAAAGTATGTTCGGAAACCCAAAGGAGCATTACCCGGACAAGTTAGAGTTGATAGAGAAGATGTGATATTGGCAGAACCTAAGCTGGAATAGCAGCAGATTTTAGAACCACATCATAATGAATCTCTAAGTGAGAAGCATTATAAACACATTTACCATTTTTAATAATCAATACTTGTGGTGATTGATGTTCAACTCCATAATGATGTGCGATTTCATTAGAAACAGGACGGTAATTTAATAAATCCAAGTAATATGGTTCAATAATAGCACTGTCAGCATCTTGCCAATGCCTTTCAATTCTGGCAAGAGCGCTGCTGCTAATAGAACATCTTGTACTGTGTTTGAATAACAGTACAGGATGTTCAAAAGAAACTTTATCTATATCGGTCAGTTGTTCCGACCTATTTAAAGTATTCCAGTTCATAATTAAATATCTCCTTTTGCAGCTAAGTATCTTTCGGCGTCTAAAGCAGCCATACAGCCACTTCCTGCGGCAGTAACAGCCTGACGATAAACTTTATCCTGAGCATCACCACAAGCAAAAACTGCTTCAATATTTGTTTTGCTTGTTCCAGGTATAGTTTGAATATAACCGGTTTCATCCATATTTATGAATGGCTTGAAGATATCAGTATTAGGTTGATGTCCAATTGCAACGAAGAAACCTTGAATTTCAATTTCTTTGGTTTCGTTAGTTTGGTTGTTTTTGATTCTCATTCCATTTACCTTCTCTTCACCTAAAATTTCATCGGTTTCTGTATTGAATAAAACCTCAATATTTGGAGTATTTAAAACTCTATGCTGCATTGCTTTAGAAGCTCTGAATTCAGACTTTCTAACAAGCATATATACTTTGTTACAGATTTTCGATAGGTAACTGGCTTCTTCGCAAGCAGTATCTCCGGCACCAACAATTGCAACATCTTTTCCACGGAAGAAAAATCCATCACAAACTGCACAAGCAGATACACCTCTACCATTTAATTTTTCTTCTGAAGGAATTCCAAGCCATTTAGCACTAGCACCAGTAGCAATTATGACCGTTTCTGCTAAGATTTCATGGTTTTCATCAACTTCTAATTTGTATGGAGGTTTACCTGTAAAATCTGTTTTGGTAATCATCCCATATCTAATATCAGTTCCAAATCTTTCTGCTTGTTTACGAAAAAGTTCCATCATTTCCGGACCCATAATTCCTTCTGGATATCCTGGGTAATTTTCTACATCTGTGGTTATGGTTAATTGTCCACCGGGTTGCATTCCAGCGTACATAACAGGTTTCATATCAGCTCTTGCAGCATAAATGGCTGCTGTATACCCAGCAGGACCACTTCCTACAATCAGGCATTCTACATGTTCGATTTGGTTTGACATAATAAATAAATGATGGTAAAGTTATGTCAAATGCCAATCCAATTATTAACAATTTATCTAAAAAGACAATTTGACTAAATACATGAACATATTATCATGTTTGTTCAAGATATATTTCAGTTTGGCATGATTCTGGCATTTTTTGATTTTTTTTAATAAAAAATGCCATCTTTGTGACTTGTAAACCAAATATAAACCAAATATAAACCAAATATAAACCAAATACATATGAAAAAGACCCTTTTAATTTTAGTAGCAGCAACTTGGTCGTTGTTACCTACATCATGTAAAAAAGATTCAACAAAAACAGACAATGGAGGCGGAAATGGAGCAGCAACTACTTGTTTGGTAACTTCTGTAGACGGTGGTGCAATTGTTTATGATGCACAAAATAGAATTACATCAATGAACCAAGATGGTCAGGCTGCTACTTATACTTATTCTGGAAATAAAGCTATTGTTGCTATCATTGGTGATTCAATGAATGTAAACGCAGAATACACTTTGAACTCAAGTAATTACCCAGCAAGTGGTAAATTTGTTACTTCCTATATGGGAATTCCAATTACATTAAACTTCACTTATACTTACGACAGTGAAGGACATTGCACTAAATCTAAACAATCTATAACGTTTTTTGGACAAGAATTGAATTCAATAGTTGATTACGAATATACAAACGGTAATCTAACTAAAGAAACTGCTTATGATGAAGTTACACCAGAAGAAAAGGACGTTACAACATATACTTACTTTACAGACAAGACTGATAGCAGAGCTTTAAGTATGTCTAAAACTTTTATTATTGATGTTCAAGGAAAAGGTTCGAAAAATTTAATTAAACAATCTGTTACTACAGATTTAGATGGTAGTTCAGTTATTGTTAATTATACTTATGAATATGATGCAACTGGTAAAGTAACTAAAGAAACTCAGAAAGATGAAGATTCTGGAGAAGAAGTTTCAATGTCAACTTTCGGATATACTTGTAAATAAGCTTCACCTAATTAAAAGAAAGGCTATCTCAAACAAATTGAGATAGCCTTTTTTATGTTTTAAGCTTAGCATTGTTAAAAAAAAAGAGGCTAATTCAAATGAAATAGCCTCTTTTATTATTTAAAGTGTTTTTTATTTCTTGAATAAATCACTAACAACTAGTTCTTTGCTGCCAGCAGTGTATTTGTAAAAACCTTCACCTGATTTCACACCAAGGTTTCCTGCTGTAACCATGTTTACTAATAATGGAGAAGGTGCATATTTATCTTGACCTAATCCATCATACAATACGTTCATGATTGCCAAACAAACATCTAAACCAATAAAATCTGCTAATTGCAATGGACCCATTGGATGAGCCATACCTAATTTCATAACAGTATCAATAGACTCAACTGTTCCAACACCTGATTGTAGGCAAATGATTGCCTCATTAATCATTGGCATTAAAATACGGTTGGCAATAAATCCTGCGTAGTCATTTGCAATTGCAGGCACTTTACCAATTGCTTTAGAAAGAGTAACAACAGCCTCACTAACTTCAGCAGAAGTTTTGTAACCATTAATTACCTCTACCAATTTCATTACTGGAACTGGATTCATGAAGTGCATACCAATAACTTTATCAGCTCTTTTGGTAACACTTGCAATTTTAGTGATTGAAATTGAAGAAGTGTTTGAAGCTAAAATACAATGAGCAGGAGTGTATTCATCAATTTGTTTGAAAATATCTAATTTGATATTGATGTTTTCACTTGCAGCTTCAACTACTAAATCAGCATTTGTACAAGCATCTTTTAAACTTGTAAAAGTAGTGATGTTTCCCAAGGTGCGCATTTTGTCTGCCTCTGTTAAACTTCCTTTCGACACTTGTCTGTCGAGATTTTTGCCAATAGTTTCAATGGCTTTTTTTAATTGAGTTTCATTTACGTCGATCAAGTTTACGCTATAATCATTTTGCGCAAATACGTGGGCAATTCCATTACCCATAGTTCCCGATCCAATAACTGTAATATTCTTCATTGCTAAAAATTTTGCCCCGCAAATGTATAAAAGCGATGTTTAATTAAAAGTACAATTCAAACCTTTCTTCAAAACTTTATGTTATGTTTGATAATATGAAGCACATTAAACCAATCCTGTTTTATCTACTAATTCTGTCAAATCCTTTACTGGCGCAGGAAAAGCATTGCGCGACAGTTATGTCTGAGGCACAATTAGCCACTTTGAAAAAATTTCAAATAGGACTCGATAACAACCAAACTTTCTTTAAAAAGTCCGGAATTCAGTATGTACCTATCCAAATTCATATAACAGGAACTGATGAAGGAGTGGGATATTATAAAATTGAAAGTGCTCTTCAGGCACTTTGCGATATCAATAAGGACTTTGCTCCAACAGGTTTTAGGTTTTATTTAAATGGGCCAATCAGATTCATTAATAATAGCGATTTTTATAAAGGTGATCTTGATGCTATTTATAATAATGCTGAAAGCTACAAGGCTCCAGTATCAGTAAACGTATTTTTTCAGGGCACCGGAAACCAATGGTGCGGAGTATATATTCCGGATGTAGACGTAATTTTTGTATTAAATAGATGTCAGGGCGCTAATGCAACAACATTAACCCATGAATTGGGCCACTTTTTCGGATTACCGCATACTTTTTATGGTTGGGAAGGCGGAAATAGGCCTTCTGAAGAGTTCATAGAAAAAATTGATGGTTCAAATTGCAGAGAAACTGCAGATGGATTCTGCGACACAAAAGCTGATTACGTTTCAGACAGATGGGCTTGTCCTTTGTCTTACCAACTTCAAGATCCGAATGGGATATTCTTTAAACCTGATAGTTCTATTTACATGAATTATTCTTATGATGCTTGTCAGGGAAGATTTAGTTCAGAACAACAACAAGCTATGCAATCTGATCTTCAAAGCAGAAATATTGCTCAACAAACAGCTGATACTGATACTTTGAATCCTCCAACGCCTTTTTTCCCAAGTATAAACGATACAAATTTAAATCCTAAATCTATTCAGTTAGTTTGGCAAAAAGTCCCGGGAGCATATGCATATTATGTTCAAGTAGCTCGATTCGGTGCTTGGGAGTTTTTAAACTTTGAGGCATTAACAGAAGATACACAGGTTGTGGCAACCACATTATTTGGAACATGGGATTATAAATGGAGAGTAAAAGCCATTACAAGGGCAAATACATGCGGAAATTATTCAGAAGCTATATCCTTTTCAACCAAAGAAGTACTTTCAGGAGTTCAAGATATCAGGTTCGAAAATGGATTCAAATTTTATCCAAATCCTGCTTCAATGAATAGGGATATTCAATTGGTTTCAAAAACCTCCGGAACACTTAAAATAATTGATATATCAGGCAAAATTATCCATGAATCGGCAGTTCAAGCCGGTACTGAAAATACATTCCAGATTCGTAAAACCGGAATATTTGTTCTTCAGTTTATCAATGAATTTGGAACCTTTACAAGCAGGGTAGTTTGTGAGGAATAGGTAAGATTCGAATTTATTGAACCACTAATTGCCCATTTAATTTACCTTTTTCATCTTCAAAAACGATGAAATAACTTGAAGGAATTGGATTTTTAATCTGGCTTTCATGATGAACTACTCCAGATTTAACGAATTCCTTTTGAACCAAAATTCCGTTTTTATCATAAACAAAAAGAGTTCCATCTGAATGGTTTTCAGGCAATTCAATGCTGAACTTTCCATTGTTCGGATTTGGGAATATTTTCAACTGAGCTTTCTTTTTATTCAAATCCTTTAATCCGGCACCTGCTTCTTGTCGGCCAAAAGCATATTCACCTTTTTTGAGATTATTCACCCAAAATCTACCGGTTTTGTCTGTTAAAGATGAACCTGATTGCCAGGTTAATTCAGTTTCAATTGACCAGGCAGTATCTGGTCTTGAACGATACAACAATACCAATCCGCTTTCATCAATCTTTAATAATTCATTATCTAAACCACCACCATTTTTTGAAGAAGGGCTACTTCCATCATAATTAAAAAATGCAGTAGCTTTAAAAGAAGGAGGGAATGAACCATCGATTTTCCAGAATCTGTCTGGAGAAAATCTTAGCCCTTTTACTGCAAACTCATTTGGATTGACACCAGTAAAATAGTTTTCAGCTAAAATGGTAAATGAATCAGGGTTGTTTTGAACTGTCATAGTTAAAAGAGCATTTGGAAGCTGTTTTACACCTGTTCCTTTAAAAACCTCATGCTCGTAGGTCTTAGCCAATGCAATTGTATTATCAGGATTGATGATACCATACTCAGGAGCAAAATCAAAAGGAGTCTTAAAAAAAGTATCCAACATCTCCGAATTCAATGAAAAAGGGAAATCTATACTTTTTCCGTTTTTATCAAAAACCCTATAAACCAAAGGAAGAGGTGTATAAAGTGATTTAGAAATTTTTACGTGTTCTCTAAATGAAACTTCTAGTAAATTATGTGCATTTCCCAAAGTGAATTTCCATTTATTCAAGTAAACATTGGTGTTTCCGGGATTATAAATCCAATGATTGAAGAATGCCGAAAGATTGATTGTAGTAAATTTTTGGAATTCATTTAACAAGTTGGCTGAAGAAACATCCTGAAAGCTATTTTTTGCTAAATAAGCCTTACAAGCCTTGAAAAATGACTCATCACCCATAATTGTTCGAAGTGTATTAACCATTAAAGCCCCTTTTGTATAAACATGGGTTCCATAAGTAAAATCGTGAGGAACACCGGAAACAGCTCTGTAAGCTTCATCTCTTACATGAGCCCATCTGAAAACCTCAAAAGTTTTATCTTTAATATCTTCATTGTACTTTTCTTTTCCATATAAA
>JBIPMI010000287.1:0-3879 GCA_044369215.1 Bacteroidia bacterium
CTTTGGATTATGTGAACAGAGAAACAGATTATTTACTCATCAAAGATGCCATTTCAAAAGATTATGAAATGGGTATCCATACCATTGTTTTAAAATGAAGCCGGTTTTTACTTTACATTATTTGCCTTGTATTGCCTGGTTTCAGCATGCTTTGAAGTTTGAAGAAATTCAGATTGAAGCTTTTGAAAACTACCAGAAACAAACGTATAGAACACGCTGCAGGGTTTTATCTGCAAACGGAGTTCAGGTATTAAATATCCCTGTTAAACAAATTTCTGGTGAGAAAACCTTCATCAGCAAAATTCAGATTGATGAAGAAATTGATTGGAGAAAGCAACATTGGCAAACCATGATTTCTGCCTATGGAAAATCTGCTTATTTCCTTTATTACAGAGATGCTTTTGAAGCTTATTTCGAAAAAGAAGAAAGTACTTTATTCGAATTCAATTTAGGTTTAGTTAAATTGGTTTTAAAATGTTTGAAACTCAATTTAAGTATTGAAAAAACATTAGAATACAATAAAAATCTTGAAGAAAATTTAGATTTTAGGAATCGATTTTCCGCAAAAAATCCCAATCCTGAAAACGAGCTGTTAATCAACAAAAAGTACTGGCAGGTATTTGAAGAAAAGTTCGGATTTACAACTAATTTATCTATTCTAGATTTGTTATTCAATTTGGGTCCGGATGCGAAAAGTGTTTTAAAAGCTAAATAGAAAATACTGTCTTTATTAGGTTTAACTGTAATTACTTTTGAGCTATTCCCAAAATTAAAATTGTCAATTAGGATTCATACTAAGTCTTTACAAATAGTATATTTAATCATTCAACCATTTAATCATGATTGTAATATAACTAATACAAGTCTGATTATGATTTTTCGAATGATGCAGTTTCTTTAGGTTTAAGTATGCTATTTCTTTTACGAACTTCTGCTTTAGACTTCAATAATTTTTTAGATTTTATAAATTCACTGATGGCTCGTTCTTCATCTTTAGTTAGAGGTCCTTGCCCTCCAATAAAGTCAACATCAAGTTCTTTTGATTTAATTTTATTCATTAGTTTAATATTTTATTGAATTCATGATTCGCTTCACTAAAGTTATTTTGGAAAGTATTTATTTAATAGTTTTAATGCTGCAGTAGTATCTATTATCATAACTCGACCGCCAAAATGTAAAGCACCTAAAGTATCAATATAGTGTTGAACAAGTTGCGTCTTCGATATAAAGGAAACATTGCCTTCATGTCCACGTTGAAAAGAGAGCTTACAAGAAAATGCAACTAAATTTCCAGGAACTCCAGCATAAATTTTAGTTTTACCTTTATTGAATGGAGCACTTTCAACCAAATGCATATAAACATGGTCAGATTTTATCTCCAAACTAATAAGACCCTGAATAATGGATTGATTGTTTATAATAGTCAATTTATAAACATCTCTTTCAGGTTGCTTAAATTCTTTTTTCCAGTCAAAAACCCAATCGTTTTTTTTAGTGATATTCTTTAAATCAGAAACTGAAATAAGTGATATTTCCGTTGTAAAACTATCACCTGTTACCACATTTTCAATGGAATTGGTCAATTTATCAACTACAAAATCAAGTCCTATTTGTTTCTTTTTCTTCACATATCAAATATAGTAAAAATTACAAATATTTCGATTTGAAGCTTCCTTTAACCTTAAGCATTTATAAGGAATTTTCTAATATAATCAAGTTTGTAATTCACATTACAATTAAGCTTTATAAAGTCTATTCAATAGAGAAATTAACGATTATAATTTCCGATTAAAATTTCTAAAAACTGATTTATAAATCCTTGGCAAAGCTCTCCAGGTAAATAATTCAGAGGTTTTTGCCACCAATTTTACTTTTTATCTCAATTTATTTTGAGCTACTTATTAAGGTTTCCAATTATGACCGAATTTATTTGTGTAATTTTACATGAAAATATGGATTTTAACATAAAAATAAATTTAGTCTCTCGATATTTGATTAAGAACATTTCTAAGCACATGAAACAATTTATACTATCAATCGGCTTTTTATTTATATTAACTTGTGGCTTAAATGCACAAATACAATTAATTGGAGCTGCAAATGGCTACAGACCTGGTAAAATTGATATTGTTGAATGGCAAATATTTGATTCAGCAACTGTCCAGGTTTTTCCAAGTGAGTTGAATGCTTACTTGGTGGCGACTTCTGGTTATGATGCTTATAATGGTAAGTACTATTTATCTGGGATTTCAGATATAAATTCGGAAACAGGATTATTGGAATTTGATGCCAATAACAATACACAAAGTTTTAAACCTGGAACATTGGTTTCAAACATTTCTGAATTTGATATGGCAACAGGAACCATGTATAAACTTACAATGGATGCACAAAAAAACATCAATGTTTATGCAACAAGTTTAAGTACAAATCAAGATAGTGTGATAGGTTCCATTCAGGAGCCTGATGCACTTGGATTGGTTCTTGATGCCATTACATTTGATGCCAATGCAGGTATCATTTATTATGTGGGAATGAATACAGATAATTCCATGAGTTTGTATAAATTTTCAGTGAGGAATCCGCCATTTTTAGTAAGTAAAATTCAATTAACAACAAGTTATTACATTAGCACCATTACAGCAGTAAACTACGACAATGTAAGAGACAGGTTATTTGCTAGAATAGCGAATTTTGATTCTACCAATAAATACCTTGGGACAGATATCATTGAAATAGAAAAAAACAGTGGATTTATTTTTCTGAAAGTATCCTTGAATAAATATCCTTACTTTTTAGCCAGTTCTTCGAGTTATGATCAATTGTCGGGAACCTACGTTTTGGTTGGACTAGATAGCTTAGGGAAAAAGGAAATGATAGCAGTGAATACCAATACAGATACCTATATAAGCGGATATGTACCCAATAGTGTTTCTGAGATAATTTGTAACAATACTACTTTTGCCAATAGCAAGTATGGCGCACCAACCGGAATATCAAAATTGAAACAGGATGAATTTAAAATTTATCCCAATCCGGTAACAGATAGGTTATATATCGATACTAAAACAAATGAAGCATTTGAAGTTGAAGTATATTCAGTAAGCGGAGAAAAGATTTTAAGTAAAAAAATTGAAGTAGGAGAGAGCAGGGAATTGGATTTGAGGGGAAATTCAAAAGGAATTTACCTCATTCAAATATCAAGTAAAGAAAAAATGAGTACTAAGAAAATTAGTTTGAATTAGACGCTTATAAAAGAGTAAAACAATATTGAATTTGTTCTAACATCTCTTAAATATTTGAATCATTTTATTTGCTTATTTTAATTTTTCAAGAATAATTTTCTTCATTTGGGTCACCTCATCCTGAGTAAAACCATTTGCCAGAATCTCACCTTCACCGGTAGTTTCAATTTTTATAGTAGAGAAGCCAATTAATGGACAAATAATATCAACAGAAGAAATTCTGGTAAAAGGAATTGTTTTTTCTTCCCCACTAAAAATACCCGGAATTTTAAAGGTAATACCTAGTTCATCTATAAGAATCTGGTTAGGAAAAATGCGATTCCCTGAAGTTAATCTTGAAGCTGTAAAAGTTAGCATATTTGAGAAAATTTAAATGTTTGAAAAGATAATAAAATAGTCGTAAAATTGGTAAGTATGATTATTTTTATCAATGTAAACCTATCCTTTTTAAATTCACTTTTATATTATCAATCTTTTAAATGAGCTCGATAAAATAATGAAAAGTATCACCACATTTTTTATTGATTAAAAGATTTAATCTTTTAAAACACTGAAACAGGTTACTGTGATTTAATGGGTTGGTAAGAATGAAATATATGGAAACAGAAATATTATTTTCTTCAAATGTCAAATT
>JBIPMI010000288.1:0-3861 GCA_044369215.1 Bacteroidia bacterium
TTCTGTGCCCAATGGAACCCTTTGTATGCTGATGTTTTTCGTTGCGAATACTCCACTTCCATCTTTGGCCAATGCTTTTACTTCAACTATACCATTCTTTTTAGCTTGTAATAAACCATTTTGATTGATGCTCGCAAAACTAGTATCCATAACCGACCAAATCACTTCCTTGTTTAAACTTGTTTCAGGTAAAACCAACGTGTTTAGTTGTAGGGTTGAATCATAATTTTGTATGTTATTACTGCCAATGATTTGAATAGATTTTGCCAAACTAGAGAACCCTATTTTGCTAAAATAAAATTCCGATTTAAAACTCTTAGTTCCATCAGGCATGAAATTACTTGTACCAACTGATACAATTGAACTGTCTGAACTGATAATTGAACAAGTTAATTGTCGTGCATTTTTTGTTGATGTATCAAGGAATTGAATAGTTAAATTGCTATCTATAAGAATCAAACCTATGGCAGATATCAGGTAGGATTTATTTGGCAATGGAAACACTGAATAACTATAATTTGGATTTCGGAAATCAAGTAATTTTCCATTAAATATTTTTGAATTTAAGATTGACCCATCTTTTGCAATTCGCCTGATAAATAAACTGTCTTCTTTACTATTTTGATGAACATCTAATAATTCCAACTCATTAAAGTTAAATTCAAAAGTTGGGCCATAAACATTACCTTGATGTAAAAATGGTGCAGTAGTTTTGTTCAATACATTTCCTACTGAATCAAGTTCAATAAATAAAAATGTGTCATCTTCATATCCAAAAAGCTGAATTCTATTTTCTGAAATTTTGTATGATGAATAAATTCTACCATACTCTTTAGTAGTAAGGCTATCTTCATAAATAGTATTGCCCAAACTATCTGTCATAATTGCTATCCCGATGTATTTACCATTAAGTTTTGTAGAAATTGTCCCAGTATATAAATACCTGTTTGAATTGATTTGATTACATCGTACTTTATAAATTGTTTTATCGGCAATACCAAATTTTTGATGCCAGATGAGGTCTCCATTTTTATTGGTTTTAATCAACCAAAGTGGATTGTTTACCTTTAAAAACTCTCCCGCAATAACAATATCACCATTTTCTTCTTCAAGCAGTAGGGCCGCTTCAGCCAAGTCAGACCTATTTTCAAAAAACTTACTCCATAATGTATCACCACAAGGATTTATCTTTCTTAATGTAATTACTGGTCGAGGTTGCATAGCCTCAGTCTCAGAGACTCCAGTAAATGTTAAGCAAATGAAATTCCCATCCTTACTTTGTATCACCTTGTATGCTACTTCTTTTGGGAGATTTTTATAACTTGAATCAATTTCACAATAAGTTTGTGCATTTAGCCCAAGGGAAAGAATTAAGAAAAAAATTGGCAATAGTATAAGTTTCATACGATTTCTTTAAAAAAGCAATTTAAAATTGTTTTATATGTTTTACATGTTTTATATGTTTTACATGTTTTATATGTTTTACATGTTGTTAAAGTGCAGAAAATTAGTTGTTTATATATTCTTAATTTTTTTAAAAGGATATTGAAATATTTTGTAGATTCATTTTAAAAGTGTTTTTGCTTGATAAAATTTTGATTCTCTATTAGAAATATACTTATTTAGTTTTAAGTAGAAAAGAATTTATCTTCGCCACATGCTTGATAAATTTGGAATTGCAAAAAGAATAGCCAAAGAATTAAAAGATGGTTATTATGTAAATTTAGGAATTGGTATCCCAACTTTGGTTGCCAATTATGTTCCCGAAGGAATTGAAGTGATTCTTCAATCTGAAAATGGTTTATTGGGAATTGGTCCTTTTCCTTACGAGGAAGATGTGGATCCTGATTTAATCAATGCAGGCAAACAAACCGTTACAACATTAAAAGGTTCCTCTTTTTTCGATTCTGCAATGAGTTTTGGCATGATTAGAAGTGGTCGTGTTGATTTAACCGTTTTAGGTGCCATGGAAGTTGCAGATAACGGTGATATAGCCAATTGGAAAATTCCTGGTAAAATGGTTAAAGGAATGGGTGGCGCAATGGATTTAGTAGCTTCTGCAAAAAACATCATTGTTGCCATGCAACATGTAAACAAAGCAGGAGAATCTAAATTGTTACCTAAATGCAGTTTGCCAATTACTGGTTTAGGCTGCGTTAAAAAAGTAGTAACCGAATTAGGTGTTTTTGATATAGATGAAAGAGGTTTCGTTCTTTTAGAAAGAGCTCCCGGAGTAAGTGTAGATTATATCAAAGAAAAAACAGCAGGCAGATTGGTTGTTGAGGGAGAAATTCCGGAAATGGAAATTTAAATTCAGGCTGTTGGCTTTTAGCTGTTGGCTTTTAGCTTTTTGAAAATTTCTATGAAATGAATTTTCGTTCATCAATAAACACTTTTTCAGTATTGATGAAATTGCCGTTATAAACAAAACAAAAAAGGGGAAAATCTTAAAGATCATTCCCCTTTTTTTATTGAAAGCTACTTGCCAAAACAATTCACATCATGTTTAGTACAACAATTGTTCTTTCTAAACAAATTGAAAGCTAAAAGCAAAAAGCCAATGGCCAAAAGCCGCTTAAAGCGCTCCAATTTCCTTCAAAACGTTATTCATCGTACGAACCGCATCCGCGCTTTTTGCAAATGCTTCTTGTTCTGCTGCATCTAATTTGTAATCAATAATGGTTTCCCATCCGTTTTTACCAATTGTTACAGGAACTCCTAAACAAATATCACTTTGTCCGTATTCGCCATTTAAGCTCACGCAACAAGGCATAATGCGTTTTTGATCGCGAACAATACTTTCTACCAATAAAGCAGAAGCTGCACCTGGAGCATACCAAGCTGATGTGCCTAATAATTTTGTTAATGTAGCACCACCAACCATTGTAGCATCAGAAATTTCTTTTAATTTATCAGCTCCTAAGTAATTAGAAACTGGAACACCATTCAAAGTAGCTAGTCTGGTTAATGGAATCATTGTTGTATCACCATGTCCACCAATAACTGTTCCATGAATATCTGCAGTAGGTGCATTTAATGCCAAACCTAAATATCCTTTAAAACGAGCGCTATCCAATAATCCACCCATTCCAATTACTCTGTTCATTGGTAAACCTGTTGCTTTTAATGCAAGGTAAGTCATGGTATCCATAGGATTCGAAACCACAACGATAATTGCATTTGGAGAATGTTGTAATACATTTTCTGCAACCGATTTAACGATGTTTGCATTGGTTCCGATTAATTCTTCTCTAGTCATTCCAGGTTTACGTGGAATACCTGAAGTAATTACTACGACATCAGATCCTGCAGTTTTGCTGTAATCATTTGTAGTTCCGCTTACACGGGTTTTCATTCCTAATAAAGAAGTTGTTTGGTAAATATCCAAAGCTTTACCTTCAGCAAAACCTTCTTTTACGTCTAATAATACCACTTCATCGGCCAATTCGCGATAAGCAATTACATCGGCTGTAGTAGCTCCAACTGCGCCGGCACCAATAACAGAAACTTTCGTCATTTTATTTGTTGATTAATTAAATAATTACTAAAAACATGGGCGAAAATAAAAAGGTTTTACCGATTCAAAAAATGATTTGTCTCATTCTCACTATTTTGATGCATTTTTCCTTCATATTTACCAATTAAATCACTTCAACAAAGGCTTTTAAGAGGAACTTCAACCTTTTTTATACTTTTGCTGACTATTAATCACTTTAGTTTTATTAAAAATGTCGATTCAGGTAACTGACCTATTTAAAATATACGGAACACAAAAAGCCCTAAATGGGATAAGTTTTGATGTTCAACCGGGAGAAATCCTGGGTTTTCTTGGTCCAAACGGAGCTGGGAAATCTACTACCA
>JBIPMI010000289.1:0-3845 GCA_044369215.1 Bacteroidia bacterium
TCAGTATCAATTCGGTTAATGCGGGTTTGTATAAAAAAGCACATCAAACAAGTGCCAGGTATGAGGTTTCAGAATTTGAAGCTTGTGGATTGAATGAGTGGTATTCTGAATCAATTCCTGTTCCTTATGTGAAAGAAAGTAAGTTGAAAATTGGACTGAAATTAGAAAGCATTATACCAATTCCATTAAACGAAACACTGCTAGTTATTGGTAGTGTACAGGAAATTATTTTGGAAGAGGATGTTTTAAATAAAGACAATTCAATTCAACATGAAAAGCTGGAAAATGTAGGTGTAGTAGGTTTGGATACTTATTATTCAATGCAAAAAATGGCACAGTTAACGTACGCCAAGCCAGGTAAAGAGCCTGAAGAAATCAATTAAAACCAAACAGAAAAATTTCCTATTACCTGAATTGAATTATAACTTGGATTTTCTTTGCTATCGAGAAAGACTTTCTGTCTAGATTCATAGTATTTACAATCGAGTCTTAACATACAATTATCTAGCACTTTATAGTTGTAGGCAAGTGTTATTCCTGCTGTTTGAAAACCATTTGTATAAAGCGGTGTCACCATCATATTCTGAGGATCATTTAAGTACTCAAGTCTGCCTCCAATACCATGATTTTTCTTTAACCAATACAATGTTTGGAAATTCATATTCCACCAGTTTCCAGTTCCTTTAATACCTAAACTATCCTTTGTATTTTGAATGCCATAATAAGCATCAATTGAAGCATTAAAACGTTTATTTGATGATTGATAAATGCTATAAAAATCTATAAAATGCCTCTGTCTGAAATCCGGCCGTGGATTGTTTGCGGCATTGCCTGAATATAAATTAAGATCGAATAACCAATTATCAGTAGGTCTGAATTCAAGTTGTAATGCAAGTGATTTATCAGAATTATGTGTAACAGTTTGTTGCCATCCATTCAACAAAAAGAAATTAGCTGATAGTTTAGGGAGAACCGGAATTGATAATTTAGCACCGGTTACAAAGTAAGGAGAATATTCAGCAGCCATAGAGCGAGAATATAAAAACTGATCTTTACTTACTGGAGATTCATTAGTTATAGGTGAAGCCATTACTCCAACATCAAGCCAGATTTCTCTATTTTTAAATAGTTTTATTCCTGCATTGGCTTCTAGTAAATTCTTTAAAGTTTGAGGTTCGCTTGCATAATTGGTATTAATATAAGTACCAAATGCAGGAACAAATGCCGCCCTGATTCGTGATGAATTATACCTGAATGCCGCATAAACCAAATTGATATTTACTTCATTGTGTCGGTTTGATGAAACCTGATAAGGTGTAACTTCTGCTTTGGGCTGATTAAAATCGTAAAGGTAATAGGCATCAACAAAACCATGTATGCTCAGTTTACCATCAAATTTTACATCATTTGTATCAAGATTAGCAGAATTAAACACTTGAGCAATTCCCTGATTCAAGCACAATAAACAGCCAATAAAAAGGATTATTCTAAACATAAATCAACATCTAAAAGAAAACAAATCTAATCATGTTGATTTGTAAAAACACACAAAACAAAGCACAAATAAATTTTGTTAAATTGGTAATCAATAAAATTATGGAACAAATAGCCATTTTCGGAGCAGGTTGTTTTTGGTGTGTGGAAGCAGTTTTTCAAAGACTAAACGGTGTATTAAAAGTAGAAAGCGGATACAGTGGCGGCTTTATTAAAAATCCGCCATACAGAGAAGTTTGCAGCGGAACGACTGGTCATGCAGAGGTGTGTAAAATCACTTATGATGATGGCATCATCAGTTTCAAAACTTTACTATCTGTATTTTGGCAAACACATGATCCAACAACTTTAAACCGACAAGGAAATGATGTTGGAACACAATACCGTTCTGCTATTTTTTATTTAAATGAAGAACAAAAAATAGAAGCTGAAAAGCTAAAAATGGAATTGGATGAAACAGGTGTTTTTCATTTACCAATTGTTACAGAAATTACTGCTTATTCAAATTATTATCCTGCTGAAGATTATCACCAAAACTATTATAACCAAAATTCTGAGCAAGGATATTGTCGTTTTGTTGTTGCGCCTAAAGTTGAAAAACTATATAAAGTGTTTGGCGATTCATTGATTCTAAAAAAAGATATTTAGCTTATTGAATCCAATTGAACTCAAATACATTGAATAAATTTGAGTTCAATTGGCTTAAGTGTTCAAACGAAATGTTTAATTTGCGGCATGGATAAAGACAAAGGACTCTTATTAAAGCAAGACCTCATACATGCAGCAAGTTTGGCTTTGGAAGAAAGAATTAAAGCGGCTGAAAAAGCTATGAAATCGGCTCAAGAATCGGCCAATAGTGAAGAAAAAAGCAGTGCAGGTGATAAATACGAAACCGGTAGAGCCATGGGGCAGCTAGAAAGAGACATGAATGCCAAACAATTGTTGATGGCTCAAAATGAATTAAATGCCTTACAAGCCATAAAATTAGATGCCAAAACAACAGCTAAATCAGGTGCTTTAATTAAAACTTCACAAAACTATTATTTCATTTCTATTGGACTAGGCACATTTGAAGCAAACAAAATCAAAGTGCACTTGGTATCTCCCCTATCCCCTATTGGTAAAGCCATGGAAGGATTGGGCATTGGTGATGATTTTGTTTTCAATGGACAAAGTCAGTTGATTGAATTTGTTGTATAGATTAACATTTGAAAACTAAAAAGCATTTATATTGCACAAAACATTTTTATGATTCAAAGACTTCAAACCGTTTATTTGGCATTAATTATTGTGATTTTGGTTTTGTTATGCAGCATAGAAATTATGCATTACAGAACTGCAGTGCCTGTATTGGAATATAAACTCAACTTGTTTTATTTCAATAAATTCGACAATGGTGTTTTAACAGAAACGCATATTCAATTTGGACTGATTAGCATAAGTTCTATTATTATGGGATTAAGCGCATTTATTATAGGCTCTTATAAAGACAGAAAGAAACAAATTAAATTTGGCTGGATTAACATGGTTGCCATCGTTTTACTAGTAGTAGCATTTTTGGTAAAAGCCATCTTGTTTATTCCCAATTTCGATTCAAGCAATTTATTGGTATTGTCCATTTTTGGAATGTCTATCTTCTTCTTTATCATTTACCTCAACCTAAGAGCCATTATGCTCATTAAAAAAGATGAAGAATTGGTGAGAAGTGCTGATAGGATTAGGTAATAACTGGTTATAAATTATTTGATTGTTTGAAATAATAACAATCATTAAAAGAGAATTTTTGCTTTTGTTAATTCGACAAAAAAGCAGAGATTCTCTTTTTTATTTAATAGCAATGCAACTTATAGTTGTTGCAATTTCATTTTTAAAAATTTTCAAGTAAGAATCAATTAAAAATGAACAAAAGCGAAATTATTATCTATCAAAATTCAGATGGAAATATCAAAATTGATGTCCGTTTGGAAGATGAAACAGTTTGGCTTACGCATGACCAAATGGCTAGTTTATTTGACAAAAGCAGAAGCACTGTTGCTGAACATATTGCAAATGTTTTTGAGGAAGGCGAGCTAGATCAAATTCGAACTTGTCGGAATTTCCGACAAGTTCGAACAGAAGGCAAAAGAGAAAATCAAATTCAACTACTCATCCACCGTATTTTTCAATTTCATGAGTAAACTATAGGCGCCTTTGGTAACAAACTTATTTTTTGCGGTTTCTGGTTTAGGAAAAATCACTTCAATCCTACCCTTTTCTGCCATGCCGGTTTTTACCTCCAACAATTCAAATACATTTTTCTCTCTTTCAATAAATACAAATGATTTGTTGTCGTGCTGAACAATCGCTTCTTC
>JBIPMI010000290.1:0-3815 GCA_044369215.1 Bacteroidia bacterium
AGCAGATCATTTTGTTAAAAAGTCACATTGGATTATTGGCGGTGATGGTTGGGCTTATGATATTGGATTCAGTGGATTAGACCATGTATTGTCAACCGGTGAAAATGTAAATATACTTGTTTTAGACACTGAAGTTTATTCTAATACTGGTGGACAAAAATCGAAATCAACACCAATTGGAGCTAGTGCTAAATTTAGTATAAACGGAAAATTGACAGGTAAAAAAGATTTGGCTATGCAGGCAATTGCACATGGCTCTGCTTATGTTGCCCAAATTGCAATGGGAGCAAATGACATGCATGCAGTAAAAGTAATTCAAGAGGCAGAAGCTTTTCCTGGCCCATCAATCATTATTGCATATAGTCATTGTATAGCACATGGATTTGATATGTCTCAAGGTGCAGTTCACCAACAAAATGCAGTTAAAACAGGTTACTGGCCATTATTCAGATACAATCCTTCTAAACCAAAAGGAGAAAGATTTGTAATCGATAGCAAAGACCCGATTGCAGGCGCAAAAGAGTTTATGTATGGTGAAACAAGATTTAGTATCATCAATAAGCAAAACCCTGAACATGCAGAAGAATTTATGCATGCGGCTGAAGATGGAATTGCAGAACATTGGATGAAACTTCAAACATTAAAGGGTATCTAAACAAAAAAGTCGCTTTCAGATTTGAAAGCGACTTTTTTAATATTTAAAATTAGATAATTAATTATAAACTACTTAAGCAATTCTGGTTTGGGCATACCAATTTTGGCTAGACTTTCATTTACCATAGAAAGTTTTTCTGGGAACAAATTTGCATGATCGTATTTGTTTAACGATTTATCAATTTTGATGTTAGGATTTTTAACTGTAGGTATTTTTGTTTCGAGTTTCATATTTCAAAATTAAAAAAATATTTATTTTAAAAAAAACTATTTCCTACTTACCAAAAAACTTTCGCAATTTAACTGTCTTTCGAAATTAACCCAGTCTCCTTTTACTTCAGCAAGTATCACAAAATTTCTACTTTTTTCTTGCAAATATCTAGAAATCCCCATTTGATACAATCTTGTTCTCGAACGGGTGCTTCCTTTTAAATAAATAAGAGATTGTTTATTAGTTTCTGTAAATGTGTAAACTGCTGCTGCAACAGTTATCAGAACCCTTGAACTATCACCATTATTGCTAACAATTGAATCATCAATTTCTTTTGTAAGAGTATTGATATCTCCAAAAGCCAAATTGAAAACATTTTTTATATGAGTTGCCTGAAATAAAATTAATTTTTCAATTTTACCTTTGGGGCCTTCACTTGTAAACAGAAAACTCATAGAGTTTTCGCTACTTGATAATTGGTAGATTTCTTGTTTCAATTTCTAAATTTTGTAATGCTGTTTTTATCTATTTTATTTTAATTATTCTTCACCCCTACCAATCATTTTTCCATTTTGTTGAATTGCAAATAGGCTGTCTTGTTTTGCTCTCATTATATCCTTATTGAGGTTCATTAAATCGGGCTGACCACCATTTACCCAAGCTGTATACCAAAAGCATGAAACTGCATAAACAGAGGCACGCATTCTTCTTTCTACAAGGCTATTTAAAAGCCTGTGGTAAGCCATAGCGTATTCAAACGACCAAACCTTCACCTGTTGAGTTCCTCTTTGCTCAAAACTCATCTTTTTAGATTCCGGTGTAGTTAATCTCAAATGTTTATCGAATCTAAAAACAGAGTCCAGAGATGAAAATCCATCTTCAATTCCTGACCAGATAAAATTCAATGGATTATCCAGATAAACTGCTCTGTTTATCATGAAATCGTATTGATAAGAAAATAATTCAGGTAACCTCGTTTCAAAAAATCCATGTATACCATGTTGTTCTGTCATCTGACCATTATAGTTCATCGTATTGTGCAAAGGCACATGCGCATCAGCAACATAATGACCAATTTCAGCAGAGTATTTTAATATCAAGGCTTCATCCTTATTTTTAAAAGCTTCACTTAATTTATACAACATAGTTTGAATATGCCAGGGCACAATTCCATATGCATTGATGGTGTCTTTTGAAAACTTATCACATGCAGCTTTAAACGTCCATGGCATGGTATCAACAGGCGATACTTTCTCATAATAATCGAGGTCGATAAAATGCCTCACGGCTTCTTCTGCAACTATATACCTGCGTTTATCAGGGTCTACAGCGTGTTCCTTGATATAAGAAATGTTCTTTTTGTAAAATGAAAAAATATCAAGAGGCAAGCAGAAAACAGCTTTTTCATTGATGAGCTGATGGGCAAAAAATCCCCAAGCCTTAACTTGATATTGATTTAATACTAAGCAAAAAAATAGTAGTTTGAAGTTGAGTTTTATATGCTTCATAGTTTTTGAAGCGAAACTCCTTATTGACTTGCAATTAGAATAATCAATTTAAACAATTGAGATATTAATAACTGAAATACAAGTGTTTGATTTGAAAATTAAATTTGAACTTTTACTCAAATTATGAATTTAATAAAGACAATTAAGGATTACCTTAGTCTTCTTAAGGATATAAATGAACTTGTTTTATTTCTTAAAAGAGGATAAAAAAAAAGAGGAATCTCCAATTGGAAATCCCTCTTTATTTATTTTAGAAAGTAAGTTTAGTTTTTGATTATTCTTTGGGTAAGAATAGTTTCTCCATCATTAATTCTAAGGAAATATATTCCATTACTAATTTCTGAAGTATTGATTTCTGCTGTTTTACCATTGATGATTTCAACCAATTTAACTTTTCCTGTAATATCAATAATTTCTACTTTAGATATTTGATTGTTACTTTGGATTGTGATTCTATTTCCAAATGGGTTAGGACTTAATTCTACTTTTAAGTCTTCTTTTTCAGCTTTTACAGCAATAACTTTCGAGTATTCAAATTTTCCATCAAAATCCAATTGTTTTAAACGATAATACGCTGAAGAAGAATAATCATCTGCAAAATGGTATTTATTTAATCTATTTGAATTTCCAGCACCTTTTACAAAAGCGATTTTAGAAAAATTATTTCCATCAACACTTCTTTCAATTTCAAAGCCTTTGTTGTTAGTTTCACTAGATGTACTCCAGTTTAATTCAACTTTATTTTCTTTTAAATCGGCAGAAAATCCTGCTAAAGTAACCGGTAAGGCCGAATTAGCCCAGGTATTAGAAACTCTAATTCCATCAATTACGCCAACTAAACCTGCAGAAACTACTCCTTGTCTTATACAAATACTTGCTAAAGAGGTGGCATCTGATGTTAGTGTATCCTTAGAATATAAATTTGGAACTGAAGGTTCAGTGCTAGGAATACCACTTGCAAATATGTAGACTGATACTCTATCATCGGTACTTGAAACCGTGTTAAATGTATATTTTAATACAACAAGATAAGTAGTATTTAAAGCATAATCTGTAGTAGAATAATCTATTAGTGTAGCTGATGTTGAGTTTTTTGCAACACCAATTTTAAAATTTGTTCCTGGAGTAGAACCTTCTTTGATAAATAATCTACCAAAAAAACCGGTTACAACAGTTCCAAATGTACCTCCAAAATGCATATGATAATCTGCTGTGGCTGCTGGCACAGCGCTTAATCTTAATAAAGAAGAACAATATACTGAGCCACTGGTTACAGCAGGTATTTGAGCGTTTGCATCTTCTCTAGAAGTTGATGTAATATGTTGAAAATTAACAGCTCCTCCAACTCCGCTTCCTGGAAATCCGGCATAGACCAATCCTGTAGAATTGTAAGAAATGGGTCCACTTGACCCACTATGTCTTTTCCAAATTGCACCAGCTAA
>JBIPMI010000291.1:0-3790 GCA_044369215.1 Bacteroidia bacterium
TTATGAAATCATGCAAGAGCTTTATGAGAAAAAGATTGATATCGAAGCTAAAGTATTAATTCAATTAGCAACTTCTCATGTAATTCCTGCCGGTATTGCTTACCAAAGAAATTTATCAGAATGCATCGAATCAATGAAATCTGCAGGTTTGAATAAAACTGATTATGAAATCCAAATGAATTTGGTGAAAACTATTTCAGGTCATATCAGAACTATTTATACAAATGTTGAAAAAGTGAAAGCTGAATTAGCAAAAGCACACCATATTTCGGATACTCAAAAGAGAGCTTTGGCATATTGCACAAAAATTAAACCTCTTTTTGAACCAATTCGTGACGGAAGTGATGCTTTGGAATTCTTAGTAGATGACGAGCTTTGGAAGCTTCCAAAATATCGTGAAATGCTGTTTATCAAGTAATTTCATAAAAAAGGCAGGAATTTTCCTGCCTTTTTTTATTTCTTAATTTCTAAAAAAAATCAAATCAATTGAAACAATTGCTCAAAAAGGCTTTTTTTCATAGATTTTTTTAATAAAATTGCGATTTATACGTTTCCAAGAAAACCTATTTCAAATGAGAAAAAGTTACTTTTTGTTTTTATTCCTTTTTGCTGTTAGCAGCACCACGCTTTTTTTGAGTTCCTGCTCAAAAAAAGGTTCACTTTCTGCGGCCAGAGATGCCTATGATAAAAAGGAATACTTTGTTGCAGGAGATAATTACCGCAAGGTTTATTCTAGCAGCAAAAAGAAAGAAGAAAGAATTGAAGCTTCTTACAAAGCTGCCGATTGCTATCGTTTAATGAACGATAACAAGAATTCGGAACTTTGGTATTTTAAAGCAATTAAACTTGATCCAAAAAATGCTGATGCTCAATTACGTTTAGCTCAAGCCAAAAAGAAAAATCAAGATTTTGATAAAGCTATTATCGAATTCAAAAACTACCAGAAAATGGGTGGTGATGCTGTTGTGAATGTAGAAAAAGAAATAACAGGTTGCGAAAATGCCCTAAAATGGAAAAACCTTAAAACACGTTATATCGTTGAAAACGTAAAAGGTTTAAATACCCGTTGGCAGGATTTTGGTGCGGTTTACTTCAAAAAAGACCAATTGTTTTTCACCTCTGATAGAGAAAAAGGTGCTAGTAATACTGTTTATGGTTGGACAGGAAACGCTCATACTGATATTTACACAGTAACCTTCAAAAAAGACAAAAAGAACCCAAACAATATCACTTACCAAATGCCTAATTTGGTAGATAAAAAAGTACTAAATGGTAAAATTAACGAAGGAGCTATTTGCTTCGATTCTCGTTTTACTACAATGTACATGACTCGTTGTAACTACGATAATGGTGGTAAAGGAAAAAAATGCCAGTTGTATATTTCTACACTTTCAGGAACAGAATGGTCTGAACCGGCTTTAATACCTTTTAGTCTTGACTCATTTAGCTGCGGTCAACCTACTATTTCTAAAGATGGACAAATCTTGTACTTTTCATCGGATATGCCGGGCGGACAAGGCGGAAAAGATATTTGGATGACAACTTACAGCAAAAGAAGCAGAAGTTGGGGAGATCCCGTAAATCTTGGAACAACTATCAATACTGAAGACGATGAAATGTTTCCTTTTATTCATGAGGATGGTACTTTGTATTTTTCTTCTAATGGACATACCGGTTTAGGTGGATTGGATATTTTTTATACCAAAGGTGAAGCAACAGATTGGAGTGATCCTATCAATATGAAAACTCCTATCAACTCTGGTGCTGATGACTTTTCTGTAATTTTAGAAAAAGACAAAGAAAGCGGCTACTTCTCTTCAAACAGAGAAGGTGGTCGTGGACAAGATGATATTTACCGTTTCTACATGAACCCGCTTATTTTCAACTTAAGTGGTGTGGTTAGAAATCAAAAAACAAAAGAAGTTCTTCGTAATGCTTATGTGACTATTACAAGTAGCAGTGATACCGGAAAAATCATCTTAAAAACTGATGAATCAGGTTCATATAAGTTACGTTTAAAATCAAAAACCGATTACGAATTATTCTCAGCTAAACAATACTTTTTCGATAGTAAGGTTTTTTATCAAACTACAAAAGGATTAGAAGTATCTACAGATTTAGTTCAAGACATCGATTTAATTCCGATGGATTTGAATTCAACATTTACTCTTGAAGGTATTTACTATGATTTAGACAAAGCTGATTTAAGACCGGCATCTAGATTAATTTTGGATACTTTAGTTATGACCCTAAACAAATATCCAAACGTGCGCATTGAATTAGGTTCTCATACCGATTGTCGTGCAGATTCTTCTTATAATATTAACTTATCTCAAAGACGTGCTGATAGCGCGGTTGCTTATATCATATCAAAAGGAATTGATTCTTTAAGAATAGTTTCTAAAGGTTATGGTGAAAACCAATTAGTAAATGGATGTGCTTGCGAAGGACCAAATGAAGCAATTCAAGGAAGAAAATGTAGCGAAGAAGAACATCAGCTGAATCGTAGAACTACTGTAAAATTCTTAGACTTAAATTATACACCTCCGGTTAAAGTTGATCCTGCTGCCCCTAAAACAGCGCCGGGTAAAAAGCCGGGGCAACCGGCATTAAGACCAGGGCAACCCCGAAGGTAAATAGGGCTTTCTGAAAATATTTAATCAAGCTTATTATCAATTAATTCAACTATTGTTTAATAATTTAGATAGATGTTTTTAAGAATAATTGCTCTAAATCCTTTGTATTAATTAAAAATCGGTTTCAATTATAAAGTCAGAAACAAGGTCATCTTTGTCGTTGCTGCCAAATTGAAGTATTATTTATACGTCTTGTTTGGCAGCGTCTAAAATCTGACCTATTTCTGACTTTTTCAGCAAGCCCTAAAATTATTGACATAGAAAAAGGCAACTAAATGTTGCCTTTTTCGTTTAATTTAGTTGCCAAGAAATAGTACAATGACTTTAAAAAAATTACTTTTTATTATTCTGTTATTCTTTAGCCAATTTTTAATTGCTCAGGAAAAGCAAACTCCTGCCTATCAATATGATTTAGATAAAGCAGATATGGCTTTTCTTTCTAAAAAGTACAATACAGCTGCCGGATTATACCAAAAAGTCTATGGTAAAATTAAAAATGCAGATGAAAAACAAAAGGTATTATTTAAGGTTGCGGAGAGTTATAGAAAAAGTAATAATTTCAAACAGGCCATTAAATGGTATGAGGAAGTTTTAAATAGTAAATATCCTGATCCAAAAGTTCTTTACAGCTTCGGACAACTTCTAAAAAACTATGAAAGATATGATGAGGCTTCCAGAACTTTTTATGACTACCTTTTCGAAATGCCCGATGATTTAAATGCAAAAGAAGCAATGAGTAGTTGCAATATTGCAGCAGAATGGAAGTCGAAACCGGAAAAATTTAATATCAATAACCTTAAAGATATCAATACAGAATTCAGTGATTACAATCCTTTTTTAGTTGAAAAGAAATTGTATTTCACCTCATCAAGAAAAGATGCAACAGGTTCTGGGACCTTTGAATGGACAGGGCAAAAGTACTCTGATATTTTTGAATCGAATGTAAATGGAAATTCTTATTCCAAACCTTCACCAATAAAAGGTATCAATACCAATTTTAATGAAGGTGCTGCTTGGTTTGATGCTGATGGCTCAAGCGTTTATTTTACTCAATGTAATGGAACTGATGGAAAAGGAATTAACTGCAAAATTTATGTGAGTTATTTTCAAAACAACAATTGGACAGCCCCTACTCCACTTCCATTTAATAGCGA
>JBIPMI010000045.1:0-12427 GCA_044369215.1 Bacteroidia bacterium
ATAGCAAAAGTGTTTCTTTTAAACTCTCCTTTGATATTTTTACTTTTTCGAGCTCTTTATCTAATTTACCGTTGCTATTATAACTGCTTCTTTTTGCCATGATGTTTCTTAAACCCAAATATCAGTCCATAACATGCAAACTGACAATTTGAACTTCTTAAGCTACGTAATCTTCTAAATATTTAAACTTATCACAAATTTTACCATCTTTCGCAATCGTGGCATTTGCAATGATACCTTCATTGTCTTCTACCAATAAACTTGGTAAAACATGTCTGATTAATTGCTCACCAAACTCCATCGATGCATCAATAGGCAGTTCACAAGGTAAATTTGCTACAGATTGAATATCGATTACATTTGGTAAAAATGCAGGTACTTCTTTTTCCAATAATGGATTATAGCCATAAAATGCATCCCCAATTAGGGTACTTCTTAATGTTGATGGCAATGGTCCTGGAATATCACATGTGATATCAGATATAACCTTAATTCTGAAATCAGAACCTTTCATTTCTTCATGAGTAAAAAACGGAGCAATTCCATCTTTCCAGAAAACGGCATTTACCATCACATCTGCTTTTTGATAAAATGGTTTGAATACACTCATGTAATCCTCAGGATGTTTGTAAAAATCTGATTTATCCCAGAATCTACCATCTCTGTGAGCATAATAATCTTCACTTCTTAAATGCACATAGATGGCTTCATTGTAATCATCGTTTAAAAATTCTTCCTGACTTACCTGATGTACTTTTAACTTCCTTAATAACTCCAAACTACCATGACCAACACGTCCATCACCACATAAAACTATACGCATGGGAGGAAGTTTTATTCCTTCGTACTGACTAATCATATCAGCTAAATCCTTACATTCATGTGCAGGTTTCATGGTATAGTAACCATACTTTTTACCCCACATCATTAAAGCGTAATGAGTACCAACCAAACCGGCAAAACGACCAAAACCAATGATACGATTTCCCGCATCCCAAACCAGTGTTTCATAATCAACCATCCTGATTTTTTTATTCAGGATTTCTCTTAGTAAATTACGATTATGTGCTTGTTTTTTGATGGTATGAGAGAAAAACAAGTAAGTTTTTTCAGGAATTAACTCAGCAACAGGAACCTCTTTAACTCCCAATAAAATATCACATTCACTTAAATCCTCAGTGATTTCAATACCCAGTTTTCTGTATTCATCATCGGCAAAACATCTGTGTTCTGATGATTGAACAAGCACTTTGGTGCCTGGAAAAAACTGCTGTAAACTCACACATTGTTGTGGTGTAAGTGGTGTTCTGTGGTCGAAAGGCTTTTTGCCTTCTCTGATTACGCCTATTGTGCTCATACAGCGGGCAAAGTTAGTAAAATAAACTCTTGAAAAGATTGAATAAACCTTAAGTTATTTTATTGAAGAAAAATTTAGTCGAAAACCACTATTCCATTGGCTTTGGTTAATGCAGCTTCCCTTTCTTTTAAAACCATAACCATCGATAAACTCATGTTAATTTCAATTTCATCATTTAATTCCTGAGCATTTTTTAGACTTTGCATGGCTTCAATAAATAATTTTCTAACCAAATGTAATTGAAGATAAAATATACACGATTCAATATCTCTTTTAATAACCAACTCAGGCGCATCAGGAATAATATCATATTTCTCTTCCCATTTTTTACTGATTTCATACCTTTCTGACAATACGCTCGCTGCAAAACTTGAAATCAATGGGTTTGAATGCATCAGAAAATAACTCGCATTAATTTCTGTTCCTGCCACATATAATTTTTGGATTTCTTCTGCTAATAAAATCATGACCTCATTTTCAAAACCAATTAAATTCTCATGAATCAATTTAAAAACCAAGGAGACAAAGCTTTCATTGTTTACTTCGAAATGAGCATGTTGCATCAATAATTTCAATAAATGTTGCTCTTGTTTTAATGAACCTGTTTCTTTAACAAGTTCCTTAATTTCCTCATCGTAGTTTAAAGGTGCAGGTTCTTCTTTTACCCATTCTTTTTCTTTTTCACCTAGGAATGATTTACGGGATTTATTCAATTCGCTTATCAAAACCTGTTCATTCATATCGAGCAAAACCGAACATTCTCTTATAAATGCCATTCGTTTAATGGCATCAGGAATTTTACTTATACTTTCAACAATATCTCTGGTAACCTGCGCTTTTTTTATCGGATCGCCTTCGCTTTCCTTTTGTAATAATTGAACTTTAAATAAAATAAAATCACGAACCGCTGTTTTTAAATAGGTCCTGAATTCTTCCGAACCAACCTTTTTACAATATGAATCAGGATCTTCACCATCCGGAAACAATACAACACGAACATTTAAACCTTGCTCGAGTAACATATCAATTCCTCTGATACTGGCTTTAATACCGGCTGCATCACCATCATACAAAACAGTTACATTTTCTGTTTGTCTTTTTATTAGTTTGATTTGATTTTCGGTAAGTGATGTGCCTGAACTTGCTACAACATTCTCAACATCGGCCTGATGTAAACTTATTACATCGGTATATCCTTCAACCAAATAAACTGAATCGTGCTTCCTTATCGCATTTTTGGCAAATGAAAGTCCATATAGCTCATTGCTTTTATGATAAAGTAATGTTTCAGGAGAATTAACATACTTCGGACTTTTATCATCCTTTTTTAATTGTCTTCCAGCAAAGGCAATAACTTTTCCGGTAGAACCATGAATTGGAAAAATTACCCTTCCTCTATAAGCATCATAAATTTTACCTTGTTCTGATTTTTTTACAAGTCCGGAAGTAAATAAAACCTCTTCATTAAATTGAGATGCAATTGCTGAATCATGAAAAGCAGACCATTCATCCTGGGCATATCCCAGTTTAAATTTTCTAATGATATCCTCTCTAAAACCTCTTTCTTCAAAATAAGAAAGTCCAATCATTTTTCCGGTTTCTGAATTCCATAATTGTTCTTCAAAATAATTGATAGCCCAGTTATTGAGAATTTGAAGACTTTCTTTTTCAGATTTGATTTGATGCTCTTGTTCAATATTGATATTCTCCTGTTTAGGCCATTCAACATTAAATCTTTCTGCTAAAGTTTTTAACGCTTCGAGGTAACCCAAACTCTCGTTTTCCATAACAAAATTCACAACATTTCCTGCTTTACCGCATCCGAAACATTTGTAAATTCCTTTACTAACTGAAACCGAAAAAGATGGACTTTTCTCCTGGTGAAAAGGACACAAACCCTGCAAATTAGAGCCGGCACGTTTTAAACGAACAACCTCACCAATGACTTGCTCAATTGATGCGGCTGAAATGATTTCTTCTATTTTGCTTTGTGGAATCATAATTCTGAATCTGTAAAAATAACTATTTTCAATTCAAGATGGTTTTTAATAACAAAATTCATCTCTAATGATTACAAAATCAGTAATTTCAATAGTTAATGAAATTTAATTTTGATATTCTTTTCAATCTATATCAATTACTTATATTCGCCCGAAATGTCCCCGGGATTTGCCAAAAACAATTCCCGGGTTTTTCGCTTTTGTTCATTTTAGAAATCTATTCAATGAAAATTCAGGAATTATTAGAATTATACTGCAATCAGGAAGATGTTAATGCAAGCACTCTCGCTATTCAACAAAATAAAGCAAGGGTTCATCTTAATGGATTAATGGCATCTTCTGCTGCAGTCATCGCGGCTTCTATTTTTCAACTCAAACAACAAACACATATTTTTGTATTCAACAATACAGAAGACGCCGGTTATTTTTACTCCGATTTATCAAATATTCTGGAAGGAAAAACCTGTTTGTCATTACCATCATCCTTTAAACGAAATTTTATTCCTGCAACTTTAGAAAATGGTTTGGTTTTAGAAAGAGCTGAAACATTAAATCGTTTAAAGCAAAACAACAGAATTCCAGAATTAATTGTAACTACTGCCGAGGCTTTAGCAGAATGGGTTATAAGTGAAGAGGATTTAGATAAAAATACTTACGAGATAAAACAGGGTTCAACACTCGACCTCGAATTCTTTATGGAGTTCTTGAATGAACATCATTTTGAAAGAGAAGATTTTGTTTACGAACCAGGCACCTACAGTTTAAGAGGTGGAATTATTGATGTATTTTCTTTCAGTAATGAACAGCCCTATCGAATTGAATTGAATGATGATGTGATTGAGTCTATAAGAATCTTTAATCCTCACGACCAATTATCATTAAAAAGAGTTGACCGTTTTTTCATCATTCCACATGTTCAAAAAAACAGAGAAAAAGAACAAGTAGTTTTTCATTACTTACCTGAAGATACTTGTTTATGGTTTCATGATTTAAATTTAGGTAAAGACCAAATCACCAAAGGAATTGAAAAAGCAGATAAGTGGTTTGAAGAAAATAAAGACCATGAACTGAAAGAAAAATCAAGTAAGGAACTTTGGATGAACACCACCGATTGGTTAAAAGAAATCAATAGCTTTAGAATTATTGAATTTGGAACTCGTAAACATTTTCACCAAACAACAGCAAGTTTTCAATTCAATATTCAACCTCAACCTCTCTTTCATAAAAACTTTAAGTTATTGATTGAAAACCTAAAACAAAACTCTACATCTAATTATTCCAATTTAATTTTTAGTGAAAGTAGTCGACAGGTTGAAAGATTGTATACCATTTTCGAAGACCTTGATAAGGATGTGAAATTCGATCCAGTTTATCATGGACTAAGCAATGGTTTCATAGACAATAAACTAAAATTAGCTTGTTATACCGAACACCAGGTTTTTGACAGATTCTACAAAGGAAAAATAAAAGCAGGTTATTCAGGAAATAAACTAATTACATTAAAAGAACTCAAAGAATTAAAACCCGGAGATTACGTAACACATATCGATCATGGTATTGGAAAATTTGCAGGATTAGAAAAAATTGAAATCAATGGACATTTGCAAGAAGCTGTTCGATTGGTTTATAAAAACAATGATTTATTATATGTAAGTATTAACTCACTTCATAAAATTTCGAAATATATTGGTAAGGAAGGAACCGAACCTCGTATGAATAAATTGGGAAGTGATGCCTGGGAGAAACTAAAAAACAATACCAAAAAGAAAGTTAAAGACATTGCTCGTGATTTGATAAAACTTTATGCTACAAGAAAATCACAATCGGGTTTTGCATTTGCTCCGGATAATTATATGCAGATTGAACTCGAAGCTTCTTTTATGTATGAAGACACTCCCGACCAAAGCAAAGCTACTGCTGATGTTAAAAAAGACATGGAGAAACCAAACCCAATGGACAGACTCGTTTGTGGTGATGTTGGTTTTGGAAAAACTGAAATTGCGATTAGAGCAGCATTTAAAGCAATATCCGATAGTAAACAAGTGGCAGTTTTAGTACCAACGACTATTTTGGCTAACCAACATTATAGAACTTTTAAAGAAAGGCTTAAAGACTTCCCTTGTAATATTGATTATATCAATCGTTTTAAAAGTACTGCCGAACAAAAAGAAGTTTTGAAAAAAGTTGCTGAAGGGAAAGTTGATTTGTTAATTGGAACCCATAAACTTTTAAGCAAGGAAATTAAATTCAAAGACCTTGGTTTATTAATTATTGATGAAGAACAAAAATTTGGTGTAGCAGCAAAGGAAAAATTAAAAGCGATTAAAACCAATGTTGATACTTTAACATTAACTGCAACTCCAATTCCAAGAACATTACATTTTTCATTAATGGGTGCGAGGGATTTATCTGTTATCAATACACCTCCTCCAAACAGACAACCTGTAAATACAGAAATGCATAATTTCAATGATGAATTAATTCATGAAGCCATTATGCATGAAATTGGAAGAGGTGGTCAGGTGTTTTTTGTTCACCATAGAGTAAAAGATATTTATGAATTAGCTGATAGGTTGATGACTATTTGTCCAGGTATAAAAGTTGGTGTTGCGCATGGACAATTAGAAGGAGAAAAGCTAGAAGATGCCATGATTAAATTCATCGAAGGAGAATATGATGTATTGGTAGCAACTACAATTATTGAAGCCGGATTAGATATCCCTAATGCGAATACAATCATCATCAACAGTGCACACATGTTTGGTCTAAGTGATTTGCATCAAATGAGAGGTCGTGTTGGCCGTAGTAATAAAAAAGCTTTTTGTTATCTACTCGTTCCAAGTATCATGTCGTTAACCAATGATGCAAGAAGAAGATTACAGGCAATCGAAGAATTTAGTGAACTGGGAAGTGGATTTAATGTTGCTATGAGAGATTTGGATATAAGAGGAGCCGGAAATTTATTAGGTGGAGAACAAAGTGGTTTCATTGCTGAAATTGGTTTTGAAATGTATCATAAAATTCTAGACGAAGCCATTCATGAATTAAAAGAAGATGAATTTGCTGAATTGTTTAAAGATGATCCGGGATTACAAAAACTAGAATCACGAGATTGCAATTTAGAAACCGATTTTGAAGCACTTATTCCTGATGCCTATGTGAGAAATATTGGAGAGCGATTGAATTTGTACAACCAGTTAGCATCTATTAATACAGAGCAGGACTTAGTTAAATTTGGAAATGAATTACAGGATAGATTTGGAAAACTTCCATCTCAAATAGATGACTTATTTGATTTGATTAGAGTAAGAGAATTAGGAAAGAAAATGGGCTTTGAGAGAATGGTTTTAAAAGTCGGTAAGATGTCAGCCTATTTCCCACCTGAATCGAAACACTATTATTATCAATCTGAAAAGTTTTCACAGATATTACAATATGTGCAGATGAATCCTACAATTATGAGATTGAAACAAACAGGAAATAACCTATCATTATTAGCACAGCCTGTTAATACAATTCAACATGCTTTGCATATTTTGAGAAGAATGAATGATTCAATTAAAACAGTTGAAGTTGTTTAATTACTTTTTTATTAAACCTCTTTTATTGTAACGAGCTCCTTTTCTGTTTTCCTGGTCTTCAATACTAGGACATTTTTTAACCTTACATGAAGTACCTATAAAGAATATCAGTAAGAGCATAAATATTTTACTTTTCATAAGAATAATTTTAATTCAATTTACTCAATTTTAAGCAAAAAAAAAGACCTCTAAATGAAGAGGTCTTTTCAGTACAGACAAACTGTAATTATTTTGCAGCTTTCTTAGGAGCAGCCTTTTTAGTAGCAGCTTTCTTAGGAGCAGCAGCTTTTTTAGTTGCAGCCTTCTTAGGAGCAGCAGCTTTTTTAGTTGCAGCTTTCTTAGGAGCAGCAGCTTTTTTAGTTGCAGCTTTCTTAGGAGCAGCAGCTTTTTTAGTTGCAGCCTTTTTAGGAGCAGCAGCTTTCTTAGGAGCAGCTTTCTTAGGAGCAGCAGCTTTTTTAGTTGCAGCCTTCTTAGGAGCAGCGGCTTTTTTAGTAGCAGCTTTCTTAGCAGCTTTTTTAGGAGCAGCACTCTTAGTTGGAGCTGCAGCTTTTTTAGTTTTTTTGGTTGTTGCCATACGTATAAAAATTTGATTGATTACATAACAAAGTTAGAAGGCTCTTAAATATTTTCAAGTACTTGCTGTATATCAGACTAAAAAAATAAGCACTTTGAACTGTTGATAACTCAAAACAATACTTGAAAACTATTGAATTCACTAATATCTTCAGCCATTAAGCTATTATATAAATTGTGATTAAATTCATTAAATTTTTTTATCTTTTTATAAAGCACCTTAAAACCAATTCAAACAAATTATTGCTTATACAAAATTATAAATCCTTGTGAGAAGTTGATTTTACTATTACTCACAGGAATCATTCACATCATTTTTAATAAATCAACAATTTGATTTACATTTTATTTTTTATTCATCATTTAAAAAATTGACATCGACTTACACAAAAAAGAGTATAATTTTAAATACATAATTCTATAATTAAAATTGTATGTAAGTTTGTAAATCAAATTGATTTATAATTTATAAAATCATTTGTACTTGGAAACTATTTCTTTCGATAAAAAATATATGAAAGCAGAAATTATAACTATTGGTGATGAACTTTTATTAGGTCAGGTGATTGATACAAATTCATCATGGCTTGGACAGGAACTTAATAAACTTGGTATCCATGTTCATTACAAATCTGCAATCTCTGACAAGCGCGAAGCTATACTGGACGCCCTTTCACAAGCATCCATCAGAAGTTCAATAGTAATAATTACAGGAGGACTTGGTCCTACAAAAGATGATATTACTAAGTTTACTATGTGTGAATTCTTTCAAACAAATTTAGTTCTCAATCAAAGAGTACTTGATTGGGTAACTGAAATTTTTAGTAAACGAAATTTACCAATGATTGAAAGCAATCATCAACAAGCAATGCTACCTGCTAATTGTGAATTATTATGGAATAGAAGTGGTACTGCTCCGGGGATGTGGTTTTATGAAAATGATGTTGCTTATGTTTCAATGCCGGGTGTACCTTTTGAAATGAAAACAATTTTTGAAGAAGAAGTTATTCCTATGCTTAAAAAAACTTTTTCATTTCCTTCTATTGTTCATCGTACCATTCAAACCTGTTCTATAGGTGAAAGTTTCCTAGCAAAAAAAATTGAAGATATCGAAAATGATTTACCACAACACATCAAGTTAGCTTACCTACCATCGGTTGGTTCTGTAAGGCTTCGCTTCAGTGCTTATGGTGAAAATGAAACTGAATTAAACAATGAACTGATTCCTATTATCAATAAACTATATGATAGAATTGGTAATTATATATATGGTGAAGGAAATGATTCTTTACCACAAGTTGTTGGTGCATTATTAAACAGTCAATCAAAAACATTAGCTACTGCCGAAAGTTGTACAGGAGGTTATATTGCTCATTTGATTACTTCTATTCCCGGTAGCTCAAATTATTATTTGGGTTCTGTAATTGCATATCACAACAGAATTAAAATGGAACAATTAAATATTCCTGAGTCATTATTGATTGAACATGGTGCAGTGAGTGAAGCTTGTGTAATTAAAATGGCGGAAGAAGTTCGTTTAAAAACCGGTTCTGATTATGCTATCTCATCAAGCGGAATTGCAGGTCCGGGAGGTGGAACAGAAACAAAACCTGTAGGTACTGTATGGATTGGATTTGCCAGCGAATCCAAATCGTTTGGTCGTGTTTTTAATATGGGAGATAATAGAGAAAGGACCATTCTAAGGACTGCTTTAATGGCTTTAGATATTTTGAGAAAAGAATTACTAGAAGACTAATTTTACAAAATGGATTTTCAACTTAATTCTGAATTTAAACCAACAGGTGATCAACCTGATGCTATTGTAAAACTTGTTAATGGAATTAATTCCGGAGATCGTTCACAAGTTCTTTTAGGGGTTACAGGTTCAGGTAAAACTTTTACTATGGCCAACGTAATTGCTCAAGTAAAAAAACCAACCCTTATCATCAGTCATAATAAAACTTTAGTAGCTCAGCTCTTTGGAGAATTTAAACAATTCTTTCCTGAAAATGCTGTTGAATATTTTGTTTCATATTATGATTATTACCAGCCTGAAGCTTTTATTCCAACAACAAATACCTATATCGAAAAAGACTTACAAATAAATGATGAGATTGAAAAGCTTCGTCTAAAAACAACTTCATCTTTATTATCAGGAAGAAGAGATGTTATAGTTCTGGCTTCAGTTTCATGTATTTTCGGTGCAGGTAATCCTAAGGATTATGAGAATAGTATCATTAGAATAAAAAAGAATCAGGTTATATCAAGAAATAATTTATTGTTTGCTCTTGTTGATTCTTTATATAGCCGTACTACTGCCGATTTTCAAAGAGGAAATTTCAGAGTTAAAGGTGATGTTGTTGATGTTTTTCCTGCTTATGCCGATTTCGCAATTCGTATTTCTTTCTTTGGTAATGATGTAGAAAGTCTTCATATCATTGATCCGGTTTCAGGAAAAAAACAAGAAGAGGTTGATAATGTTGCAATCTTTCCTGCGAATATTTATGTGACACCAAAAGACCAACTCAATAGGGCAATTCATGAAATTCAAGATGATTTAATGGGCCAAATTGATTACTTTAAATCAATAGGAAAATATCTTGAAGCAAAACGTTTGGAAGAAAGAACAAATTTTGATTTAGAAATGATTCGTGAATTAGGTTATTGCAATGGTATCGAAAATTATAGTCGTTACATGGATCAACGAAAACCCGGTGATAGACCTTTCTGTTTAATAGATTATTTTCCTGAAGATTTTCTTTTAATAGTTGATGAAAGTCACGCTACCATGCCTCAGCTTAGAGGTATGTACGGAGGTGATAGAAGTAGAAAAGAAAACCTAGTTGATTTCGGTTTCCGCTTACCTTCTGCTTTAGATAATAGACCATTAATGTTCCCAGAATTTGAACAAATGGTAAACCAAATTATCTATGTTAGTGCAACTCCTGCTGAATATGAAATTAGAGAATCTGAAGGTGTGGTTGTTGAACAAATCATTAGACCAACAGGACTGTTAGACCCGGTTATTTTTGTTAAACCATGTTTAAATCAGGTTGATGATTTATTAGATGAAATTGATGAAAGAATAAAAATGGGTGATAGAGTTCTTGTTACAACCTTAACCAAACGAATGGCTGAAGAGTTAAGTAAATATATGGCAAAACTTAATATCAAATGCAGGTATATACATAGTGAAGTAAAAACACTGGATAGAGTTGAAATTCTAAGAGATTTAAGACTAGGTAAATTTGATGTTTTAGTTGGAGTTAACCTATTAAGAGAAGGACTTGATTTACCTGAAGTAAGTTTGGTTGCAATTATGGATGCAGATAAGGAAGGCTTTTTGAGAAACGAAAGATCCTTAACACAGACTATTGGTCGTGCTGCAAGAAATGAAAATGGCAAAGTAGTTATGTATGCTGATCATATTACAGACAGTATGCAAAGAACTATTGATGAAACAAACAGAAGAAGAGAGATTCAAACTGCTTATAATTTAAAACATGGTATTACACCTAAAACAGTAAGAAAAAGTAAGGATGAAATTATGCGCCAAACTTCTGTTGCCGATGCAAAAGAAGGAGCAGAAACTATGGCTTATATTGAACCGGAAGAGGTTTCTGCTGCAGCCGATCCTGTTTTAAAATACATGAATAAAAATCAATTACAAAAAGCAATTGATGAAACTAAAAAACGAATGGTTCAGGCTGCGAAGGATATGGAATTTATGGAAGCAGCCAGATTACGTGATGAAATGTTTGCTCTTCAAAAACAACTAGAATCACATGCAGAATAAAAGAGAAAGGCGCGTTTTTAAAAATCTCCAAAAACGATTCAAAGAAGATAAATATACAGGCTTTGGCTCAGGTGCGAATAGCCAGGGTGCAAGATTACTTGGCAGAGATGGAACTTATAACGTTGAAAGAACCGGGCAGGCATTTACTGATTATTATAGTCCGTTTCATTCATTGGTTACCATGCCATGGACCAAATTCTTTTTGATGATTTTTTTAATTTTTTGCTTAACAAATATCATCTTTAGTATCCTTTACATGTTTGTGGGTTTTGATGAATTCACAGGTTTTGCGTTTAATCATGCACCGGGTAAATTCTTTGATTTACTTACTTTTAGTGCTCAAACTTTAACAACTGTTGGTTACGGCAGAGTTAACCCCATAGGATATTGGGCAGGTACCATTGCCAGTTTTGAAGCTATGATTGGTTTACTAAGTTTCGCTCTGGTTACAGGTTTATTGTATGGAAGATTTTCAAGACCTGTAATTAAACTTACACTTAGCAAAAATGGAATCATAGCTCCTTTTAATGATATCAATGCCTTGATGATTCGAATTGCAAACAGCAGAAAAAATCAATTATTGGAATGCGAAGCTATTATGCTTTTAAGTATTATTGACAAAGATTCTAATAAAAGAAATTTCATTTCCCTCGATTTAGAATATTCAAGAATTAATGCCTTGGCTTTAAGTTGGACAATTGTGCATCCAATTACAGAAAATAGCCCTGTTTATGGTTTAACAGAAGCTGATTTATTAGACTTAAACGCTGAATTCATTATTATGTTTAAAGCATTTGATGATACTTACAGTCAGCATGTGCATACCCGATTTAGTTATTTAGCTGAAGATTTTGTTTGGGGAGCAAAATTTTTACCGATGTACAAACGAAGTGAAGAAGGATTACAAACAATTTTAGAGTTAGATAAAATTGGTGAATATGAAATCGCCCAATTAAATGATACAAAAAAGGCCTCCGAAGAGGCCTGATTTATTCTATTAAAAAAAATTAGTTTACTGATTTAATTTTGAACTTTCCATCTGTAATTGCTATAGTAGTAATATCTTCTTCTAGTTTCAAAATTCCACTAAATGTACCTTCTATAGTTTGTCTCGGCGACA
>JBIPMI010000046.1:0-12414 GCA_044369215.1 Bacteroidia bacterium
TATTAGAAGAAAGTATAGCTGCCGGTTCTGTTTATTTAAGTAACTATAACAGTGATAAAAGTATTAGATTAAGTTGGTCTCCCGATGTTCCTTGGAAAAATAATGAAGCAATTATTTACAGGAAAAACCAATCTAATATTTTTGATTCAATAGGTTTTAGTAAAACTCAGGAATTCACTGATGCAGGCTTGGTAAATGGTAAAACATATTGTTATAAAATTCAAACTAAAGGAAATTATAACCTAAGCTTTTATCCAAATTTAATAATTAATTTTTCCCAAGAAATTTGTGGTTCACCTTTAGATACAATAAAACCATGTCCTCCAATTTTATTAATTGATACTCCTTGTAATAATCTGAATAGTTTGAAGGTGATTTTAAATTGGTCATATCCTGCAGATTGTACAAATGATTTGGTTAGCTATAAAATTTATTGGAAACCTAATAAAAAAGAGAATTGGACATTATTAGCAATTTTACCTGCAAATATTGCAAGTTATTCTGATGAAAGAGATAATTTAAAACTTACAATTGCCGGTTGTTATGCGGTAACTTCAGTTGATTCTTTTAACAATGAAAGTTCATTTGTTAATGAAAAATGTATAGACAACTGTCCGTTCTATAATTTACCAAATGTATTTTCACCTGATAATGAGGATGAAATAAACAAATTATTCAAGCCCTTTCCATATAGATTCATTAATAAAATCGACTTGACAATATATAACAGATGGGGCCAGAAGGTTTTCAAAACAAATAACCCTGATATTAATTGGAATGGAATTGATTCGGAATCAGGGATTGAATGTTCAGAAGGAGTATATTATTATATATGTGATGTATATGAGAGCTACCTTGAGGGAGAAAAAAAGAGAACAATTAGGGGCAGCATCCAAATAATTAGATAAAAAGTGTTTACAGGCATCATTGAAAAAACAGGAAAACTTGTTTCTAAATCAGAATCAGGTTCAAATATTGATTTTTGGTTTGAATCAGAAATCAGCAATGAATTAAAAATCGACCAATCTTTGGCGCATAATGGTATTTGCTTAACGGTTGTTGAATTAAAAGACGGCCAACATAAGGTTACGGCAATAGCAGAAACTTTAGAAAAAACCAATTTAGGAGAACTTAAAGAAAACCAACTGGTTAATTTAGAAAGATGCATGCCTGTTAATGGTAGATTTGACGGTCATATTGTTCAAGGGCATGTTGATGAAACAGGAATTTGTATAGAAAGAAAAGAAACAGAAGGAAGCTGGTACTTCAGATTTAGAATTACCAACAGTAACAATAAATGCTTAGTAGTAAATAAGGGCAGTATTTGTATCAATGGAGTAAGTTTAACGGTTGTTGAGGCTATAGAAGATTGGTTTTCCGTAGCAATAATTCCTTACACCTATAATTTCACTAATTTTAATGAAATTGAAGTTGGCACTAAAATAAATCTTGAATTTGATATTTTAGGCAAATACGTTCTGAAACAATTAGAATTGAGGGCATAAAAAAAGCCGGATAATTCCGGCTTTTTTATTGGAATAAAATGAATTACTCACCAACAACTTCAACTGAGATGTTGATTGCAACATCACGGTGTAAGTTTAAAGTAGCTTCATAAGTACCTAAAACTTTAACATCACCGATTTCAATTTTACGTCTGTCGATATCGTAACCTTTTGTTTTTAACACTTGAGAAACTTGAAGCGGAGTAACTGACCCAAAGATTTTTCCATTAGCACCGGCTTTCATACCAATTGTTATAGCAAAATCTTTTAATTGTTCTGATAAAGCCAAAGCATCAGCTTTTAACTTTTCTCGCTTCTTTGCACCTTGACGGTTATTTTCTTCCAACATTTTTAAGTTTCCAGGGGTTGCCATTAAGGCATAACCACGCGGAAATAAGAAATTGTTGGCATAACCATTTTTAACTTCTACTACATCACCTTGGTGACCTAGATTTTTCATGTTTTCTTTAAGAATAACTTTCATTTTCTGGTCCTCCTGTTTTATTTCAATGAATCACCTTCGAATGGAAGAACTGCAATATGACGAGCACGTTTAATTGCTTGAGTCACTTTACGTTGATACTTTAAAGAAGTACCTGTTAAACGACGTGGTAATACTTTACCTTGGTCGTTTACAAATTTCATAAGAAAGTTTGCGTCTTTGTAATCGATATACTTGATACCATTTTTACGAAAACGACAGAATTTCTTTTTCTGAGGAGCCTCGGGAGTGGTGTTAAACACCATGGCTGGGTTAATTTGCGATTTCTTTTTCATAATTACTTAACTCCTCCTTCCTGTTTTTGCTCTTTTTTGCTTTGGTTGAATTCACCATTGCGTTTACGAGTGTTGTAAATTAAAGCGTGTTTGTCAAGCGCTACTGTTAAGAAACGCATGATACGCTCATCACGACGGAAAGCTAGTTCAAATTTCGAGATAAACTCAGGAGTTGCCCTAAACTCATACAGTATGTAAAATCCAGTAGTTTTCTTTTGGATTGGATACGCGAGTTTAGTCAAACCCCAGTTTTCTTCATGAACCAGCTCTCCGCCATTTTCAGTGATAAGACTGCGGTACTTTGATACTGCATCTTTCAACTGATCTTCGGAGAGTACGGGAGTGAAAATAATCACTGACTCATAGTCTTTTAAGACAACCGACTCTGCTGTGCTAGATTGGTTTTTAGTTGCCATTTACTGGGAATTTATTTTTAAAAAGGACCGCGAAATTATGGATATTTTTCTTATTATCAAACATTTCCTTGTAAATAATTAAAATATTTCTAACTCTTAAATCTAAAAATTTATCTTCTTTAAGTCATATTTTCAGTGATTCCAACTGAATATGTCCATCAACAGGTAAAAAAATACTTTTAATCCTTATTTTTCGCCACTCCAAATAAAATGCTAAATATATAAATGAAAATAAAGTGGATTTTATTTCTAATTCTCTCTTTAGGATTGACTACCAATTTGTTTTCAACCTCAAAAGTCCGGCATTTTTCTCAAATTTATAGTATAGACTCAAATGCAATTCAATGTCAAATTTTCATAGATAATTGGAATGTTAAGGATGCTAAAATTTTAATCAAAAAAATTTCATTAAACCCTGATTTTAAAAATTCATTAGAATTACAATGGCTATATGAAATTTTTACTTGCCAGATTGAAAGTATTGAAAATAATTTTGAATCAGCTAAAGAATCAATTCTAAAAGCAATCAACTTATCTAAAGAAGTTCAAAACCCCGAGATGCTAATTGAAAGTTTTATAGTTTGTGGTGATTTATTTGAAAAACAAGGCGATATTCCAAATGCACTATCATTTTTTTTAGCAGCAGAAGACCTATTGGATAAAGGTCATATGCCGTCCAGAAAACCATTTATTTTAAATAAAATTGGTACCATATTTTTTCTTGATAAGAATTTCAATCAAGCGGCAAACTATTTCTTTGAAGCCAACCGACTTTATAATTTATACAAAGATTCCATAATCGGAGTCCATTATTGGATGCAAAATGCTTATGGAAATTTAGGCTTATGTTATGAAGAGTTAAAAGATTATAAAAAATCCCTGTTTTACTTCAAAATGGCCCTGAAAGTTATACAAATTGGTTATTTCCCTAAGGAAAGACCATTGGGTGTAATTTATTCAAACATGGGTCATTTATACCTTTCAATGGGAGATTTGAAAAATGCTGTAGAATATTATGAAAAAGGAATCCAATATACCTTAGATCCAAATCAGCATGAATTAAGGCATGGAGCAAAAAAACAACTGGAATTAGCAAAGATTCTTATACAAATGAATCTAATTAATGATGCTCGATGGAGAATTGATAGTTCATTGAAAATAATAAACGCTCAAAGTATTTTTAGGTTAAAAGGTGCTTACTTCTCAACAGAATTAGCATATTATGAGTCTATTGGGAAATTAGATGCTGCTTTATTTTACTCGAAAAAATTTAATGATTTCCAAGATTCAATCTACCAAACACAGTTAAAACTTGGTTTATCTAAACAAATTCTTAGTCATTCTTTAAATCAAAAAATCGTTGAAAATGAGCTACTTCATAAAGACAATGAGCTATATAATACCAAGAATAAGGGTTATTTGGGAATATTACTTACTATGGCAGTTTTATTTCTGGGAATAATTTATGTTTTAAGTGCACAAAACAAAAGGAATCTGGAGTTAAAAGAAGCCTTATCTGAAATAGAAATACAAAAACAAGAATTACAATTTTCCAATTCGAATATTAATTATCTGCTTCAAACAGTTGCCCATGATTTAAGAACTCCTGTTGGAAACAATTTATCTCTTAGTAATTTGCTTTTGGAAAGTTTAAAACTGCATCCTGAAGATAAAGATTTAGTTAAAATGATGAATACCAGCAGTCAACATGCTTTATCAATTATGGAAGATTTATTAGACCATTCATTAATTGAAAGAGGTGAAATTATATTAAATCTGAATAATTTTAATTTAAATGAATTGATTATTGAAGCTGTTCAGGTTTTAAATTATAAAGCTGATACTAAAGGAATCAAGATAATTACTAAATTACCTGAAAATTCGATTTACGCCAATATTGATGGTAGCAGAATATCCCGAGTTATTCAAAACCTTATTACTAATGCTATTAAATTTTCACAAAATAATAAATCAATCATAATTGAATTAATAGAAAACCCTGAAAAGTACATAATTAGCTTAAAAGACTTTGGAATTGGAATGGATGAAATCACCATCGAATTTGCATTCGATTCTTTTACTTCTGTAGGAAAAACAGGCACCTCTGGAGAAAAATCTTATGGATTAGGGCTCTCTATTTGCAAAAAACTTGTTGAACTTCATTTCGGCAGATTGTATGTAGAAAGTATTGCAGGTAATGGATCAACCTTTTACATTGAAATTCCGAAACTTAATTAAAACGTGAAGAATTTGTGGTTGAACTATTCCTGTTTTAATTTAAATTGCCCGCATGGAAAATTTTGTTGTAAGTGCCCGAAAATATAGACCATCCAGATTTGATACGGTTATTGGGCAGGAACATGTGGTACAAACTTTAAAAAATGCAATAAAAAACAGGCATCTCGCTCATGCATTCCTTTTTTGTGGTCCGCGTGGTGTAGGTAAAACAACAAGTGCTAGATTATTGGCAAAAACAATCAACTGTACAAATCTATCTGAAGATTTTGAGGCCTGTGATCAATGTGATAGCTGCAGAGCTTTTAATGGGAATGCATCTTTTAATATTTATGAATTAGATGCCGCTTCAAATAATTCAGTTGATGACATTCGTGGATTAGTTGAACAAGTAAGATATGCACCGCAAGGAGCTCAATATAAAATCTATATTATAGATGAGGTTCATATGTTAAGTCCACAAGCTTTTAATGCATTCCTTAAAACCTTGGAAGAACCACCTCCTTATGCTAAATTCATTTTGGCAACTACTGAAAAACATAAAATTCTTCCTACAATTTTATCCAGATGTCAGGTTTTTGATTTTCACAGAATTAAAGTTGATGATGCTGTTAAACAATTAAAGACAATTTGCGAAAGCGAACAAATTACAGCTGAAGAAGAAGCTTTACATGTTATTGCTAAAAAGGCAGATGGCGCTATGCGTGATGCCTTATCTATATTTGATAGAATAGTTAGTTTCAGTGGAAATACCATTTCATATTCAGATGTTATTAGTAATTTAAACATCCTGGATTATGATTATTTCTTTAAATCAACCAACATGCTTTCAAATGAAGATTTGCCGGGAAGTTTGTTGTTATTTGATGAAATTTTAAATAATGGATTTGAAGGCCAGCATTTCCTTCAAGGTTTTGCTGAACATTTGAGAAACTTAATGGTTTGTAAGCACCCTGATACAACAAAACTTTTAGAGGTAGCTCCCAATGTTGCCGGGAAATTTGCTCAACAGGCTCAGGCTTGTTCTTCCACCTGGTTATTAAATGCCTTGAACATTCTTAATCAAACCGATTTTAATTTCAGACAAAGTAAAAATCAAAGATTACATGTTGAATTAGCACTTATGAAGCTTTGTAACCTTCAAAGAGCTATAACTTTAACTGGAGTTGAGGATAAAAAAAAAAGTCTGAATTAAACATCCAACCTGTTTCAAATTCTTCTATTAACGAGCAAAAACCTGATACAACTCTTATACAAGAAACCAAAATTGAAACTCCCAACATAATTGCTACAAAGCCTGAAAATAATCCTCCGGTTATTCCAATTTCATCACTGAATTTAAATAAAGCAAATCAATTGGATTTGCTAAAAAAGAAAATTCTTGAACAGAAAGAAAAACCAATAGAAGATCAATTCGACGAACAATCTATTGAAAATCAATCCTTAACAATAGAAACTTTTAATCTTAATCAATTCGAAAACGTTTATAATGAGTATATTCAGGTTTTAGATAAAACTGCTAAATCAAGGGTTTCAAGTTTTTTAAGAAATAGTAAATTTAAACTTTTAGAAAATTCCATTGTTGAATTAGAATTAAGAAGTAAGCTTGAATTAGAGCTGCTTGAGGAACAAAAATTAGATATGATTCCTTTTTTTAGAAGTGGATTAAAAAATGCTAGTTTTGACTTTACCTTTATAATCAATGCAGACTTAATTCAACAAACAAAAAAAGTAAGCAAGCAAGATTTATTAAAAATCATGGTTGAAAAGAATCCCCTCGTTTCAGAACTTGTTCAAGGTTTAGGATTAGAATTAGAATATTAAAAATGAATTACATTAAAAAAGACAGAATTAATAAATCGATAAATTATAAAATTCGAAAACTATTTAGTTACTTTTTAAAAGGTTTATTGATAACCTTACCAATCTATGCAACCTACCGGATTATCAGATCATTGGTAGAAAGCATTGATGAGGTTTTATTATTAGAAACCCCCGGTTTAGGTTTCCTTATAGTTATTGGTGTAATCATGTTGATTGGATTAATTGGGTCAAGTTTCTTAACTCAACCTCTTTTTGAACTCATAGATGGCATCTTAAATAAAATTCCATTTGTTAAAACTATTTATGGCTCAGTTAAGGATTTAATTGAGGCATTTGTAGGTGAAAAAAATAAGTTCTCTAAACCTGTAATCGTTGAATTAAGTCCTGGGATTTTTAAGCCAGGTTTTATAACACAGGAAGAATTAATCGACCTTAATTTACCCGGAATGGCAGCAGTTTATTTCCCCCATAGTTATGCTTTTTCCGGAAATCTTTTCCTTGTAAATAAGGAAAAAATTCAAGTTTTCAAGGGTAGCTCAAGTGCTCTTATGAAGTTTATTGTATCTGGTGGAGTAAGTGAACTTGACAAATCTAATACCGAAACTGAATTATGAGAATAATTCTTGACTTTTTAAGGTTAATTAGAATCAATAACATTCTGATGATAGCTATCACTCAGATATTCGCTTACTATTTTTTAAATCCTACCATAGAAATTTATAGCATTTTTGATAGAAATTTCATATTTCTGATAATTAGTACATCTTTAGTTGCATCAGCAGGATATATCATCAATGATTATATGGATGTAAAACTTGATTTAATAAACAAACCGAATAAGGTTATTGTTGGTAAATCAATTTCAAGAAGATGGACAATGCTTCTTCATTTTGCCTGCACAATAATTGCTCTTGGTCTTGCATATTCAATAGGCAAAAAAGTAATGTTAGCCGTATTTTTTAGCTCTTGTTTATTATGGATTTATTCTCAATTCTTAAAGAAAACTTATCTCTCAGGTAATGTTCTGGTTAGTTTGCTAACGGCTAATACACTGTTAATTCTGTTTTTCTATGATAAAAATGTATTATCAAATGGAATTATTGTTTATGCAATATTTGCCTTTTTGTTATCCTTAATCAGAGAAATAATTAAAGATACTGAAGATTTAAGAGGTGACCAGCAATTTAAAAGTAAAACCTTACCAATTGTTCTTGGGGTGAGGAAAACAAAAAACGTTTTACTCGGTCTTCAAACTATTCTTATTATTTTAAGCTTTGCAAACATGAGTTTTTTTGGAGTATTAAGTTATAGCTCCGATAAAATTTATTTAATGTTCTTTATGTATCAATTGATTTTAGTATTGATTCCAATGGGAATTATGTGGTGGTTAATCAAATTAGCAGATACAAAAAGAGATTTTTCAAGACTTAGTTTTATTGCAAAACTTATAATGCTAAGCGGCATTGTAAGTATGATATTCTGGAGATTTTAGTATTGAAAAACTAATACTTCCCTTGTTCTATAAAAAATTCAGTCCAAACTATAGAAGTAAAATCTATCTCATCAAAACTTACATCAGTAACTTTTGATAGTGGTGAACCCTTTTTTGTCCAATTTATCAATGAATCTAATTGTTCCTTTGCACCTTGGGCAAAAATTTCAACATCACCATTCTTTAAATTTCTAACCTTTCCTTTTATTCCAAGATTTAATGCAAATTCTTGGGTATAGTTTCTATAATACACCCCTTGAACCCTTCCTTTTATTAGTATTCTAATTTGGCTCTTCATTCTTTCTGTTTTTTATATAATCCAAAAGTGATTGGGTACAATTATTAATTATTTCATGAACTTCATAAAACCCTTTTAAATCGCCATAATACGGGTCTGGAACCTCTTTTAAATCTTTAAAATTTGGTTCAAAGCTTCTCAAAAACATTAATTTTTGAGCTTTAGCACTATTTACATTTTTTAAATTTTTATAATTACTTTCATCCATAACCAGGATATAATCAAAATCATCGAAATCTTGCTCTTTGAATTGCCTTGCTCGGTGTGGCATTTCTATACCAAAATCTTTAGCAACTTTTCTTGTCCTTGCATCGGCTAATTCACCAATATGGTAAGAAGCAGTTCCACAAGAGTCAACAATAAAACTTGATGACAAATGATGCACTTCAAGATGTTTTAAAAAAAGCGTCTCAGCCAAAGGTGAACGGCAAATATTACCTAAACAAACAAATAGTACTTTTATCATGCGAATTTTTACTGCAATGATATAGCTTTGTGAATAATGCGCTTTACTGTACTTTTAATAATTAGTGTTTTTATTTCAATTAAAGTTGAGGCCCAAATGAAGGGTTATGGAGTTGAACCTTTTGGTGGAATGCATTATGCAGCTAATGTTATATACAAAACAGGGGCAAACATGAATGGCTATTGTGGAGGAATAGATTTAAAATTCTTCCCAAATCAAAAAAGACCAAATTTATTTAATGACCAATACCACAATCCTGATTTCAGTTTAAATATTAGATTATGCAAATTAAACAATACTGATACTTTTGGATTTTCAATTGCTATTTTCCCTCAAATTGATATCCCTATCAAAAAAAATTCCAATTACTGCCTTTCTGCTAAAATTGGTTATGGATTGAATTTTAATACAGAACAATATGATTTCCATAAAAACTTTGATAACAGAGCAATTGTAAGTCCGTTAAATTTCGCTTTAGATGCCGGTTTGATTTTAAACTACCGATTGAATTCTAGCAATGAAATTGGAATCTCGGGTGGATTATACCATGTTTCTAATGGAAGTCTTAAAATGCCAAATGGAGGAATTAATGTAGTTTATACAGGATTGAGTTATCGTCATCATTTCGAAAAATACCTCGACTTCAAATACAAACCCATCATAAAAAATAAAGCTTATGAATCAAAATTTATTTATACGATTTACTTAGCTTCGGGGTATAGGGAAATCGCATATTTCACCTCAACAAAATCGTTCTGGGTAGGAAGTTTAAACCAACAATTTACAAGAAAAATTAGTCGGTTATATCAATTGGGAATTACCAGCGATATATTTTACGACGCCTCTCCCGCTATTTGGGAAAATAGTTTAAGAAGTTTAATCTCAATCCAAACAAGAGAGAAACTGCATGCAGGACTGGGCTTTTACCAACAATTTGATATTGGAAGATTCTTTCTACCCTTTTCTGCAAATTTTTATCTAACAAAAGTAAGCAGACCTTTTTATATCAAATTTGGTTTAGGATATCAATTATCCCCAAAATGGAGGATTGGCAGTTTTTTCAAAGGTGGGATAAAAAATGGTTCAAAACTGGATAGTGATTTTATGGAATGGAGTTTAGGTTATTCAATAAACAGATAATATTATCTTTCTCTCGCGTATCTAACAAAATCAATAGTTTGCAAAGAAAAAAACTGAGTTCCTTTCTTATTTTTAAGTGTAAAATTCCTACTAAAATCACCTTGACCATTTTTACCAAATGCAACAAATTCAAATGAATTTTCAGTTTCAGCTAAGGGTACTCTTGAATAATTAATTGAATGAGGCAATAGTTGCCAATTTCTTGTATCTGCTTGTTCTGATATTGCTCCGTAAATACTGGCAGCCAAAGCCAATCCATCCTTTTTTTCTTTACCTGCTTTATAAACAATAATTTGTTTTAAAGCAGCTCTCAATAATGCTTCACCTAATTCTTTAGTCATTCTATCTTCTAGACTTTTAAATGCAATAGCATTTACATCTTCAACAATTTGAAAATCAAAACTTTTATTATTATACTTCAATATTGCCTTTTGGTAATAAGGTTCACGACTTACATATTTCGGTAAAGCAAGTCTGAAAAATCTCATATCCAACAAGTCTTTCTTATCTTCATTATTGTCTACCTTGTAAGGAAAGCTTAAACCCAAATCATGATTCACAATTTGAACCCAACCATTATTGGCAGGTAAAATTGAAAAATTAATGCTGTTTTGTTCTTTGATAGGAACTAAACCATTGTTCCAAAAAAACACAATTGAGTTCGAAAGCAAATCTGTTGATTTATTAAATTTAAAACCGAACTTAACTTCGTATTGTTTCTGTTCTTCAAAAAATCCATTTAAAAAAGCAGTTCTAATTAAATCGAGCTTAAGTTGATTAGGAACCGGAGTTCCAAGAAGTTTTTGGTAATCCTCTTCATATACCTGATAGGCATTTTTATATGCTATGTATGCATCATTATATTCGCCCTTTGTATCATAAATAATACCAAGCAAATTATGAGCAAAAGCATCTCTTTTGTATTTATTTGCTGATTTATATTTATCCGTATTTTTCTGCATTTTTTGAAGCATTCTTTTTGCTTCAATAAGAGCTGCATCACTATCACCAATCATCAAATAATTTAAAGCACCATAATAATGAATTAAAACCTGTTCGAAATCCTCTCCTGCATAGGTTGTAACATTTTTATTTGTTAAAAACGATGCTATTTGCTGGGTATATTTTTTCTCAAAATCTTCAACAAAATAGTCTGCTTTTCTAAAGTATTTTATACTGCTATCATACTTTTGGTTCATCCATAAAACAGATCCCTTGTTTAAATAAAAAAGTAATTTGTTTTTTTGAACTTTTTCGAATTTCACATCATCTGATAAAATTTTTTCAGCTGTTTCAAAATTGCTTTTATATACAGCATTCATTAAAGCTTCATTCTTTTGATAATATGTTGCACAAGAACTCATCATCAAAAGAATGAAAACCAAAAAGATTTTTATGATATGAAAGAACCTTAGCATTTAGGGCTTAGTTTTTAACGAATTTTTTGATTTGTTTTTCACCTATCCAAACTTTTTCGTTGGTTTCCAAATCTGTTAACTCCAGATTAATTTGGTATGAAACAACTTTTTGATTTTTAAATTCGTCAACAATAGATGTAATTACTCCACTCATAATAAAATCAGCACCTTTTTCTTTACCCCATTTTTTACGACTTTCTTCACTAGCAAAAGTTTGTTGATCGTTTCTTTCATCTCTTGCCTCTACCCTTGCATCTCCGCTTTGAACAACACTTACAGTGCCTGAGTTAATAAATGAACGCTCCATATTTTTAATAAAATTTGTAGCATCAATATGCTCTGAAGTCTTGTTTTTCACTTGTCCAATTATTACTGTTGGCTTTTTGCTGAATTTATTTTCGAAATTGATTCTCCAGGGTCTATCCAAAACATCCTTAATCATTTCTTCCGCTACAAGTTTTGAATCTGTATCATTCCATCTACCACTTAAATCAACAACCTGATTTGGATCGATACGTTGAACCTGTCTTTTAGGTGTACAATTTGTAAATACGATTGCGGCAAGTACAATTGCCAAAAAAAATAGTTTTTTCATAATTTTTATACTTTATCAATTTTAGTCAAATTTCATTCCAAATCATTTGATTAAAAATAAATCACATGTTTTTTTAAAGCAAAAGGCAATATTTGTGTTTAAGTGGAAAAATAAAATCACTAAAATTTAGTTTCACCTTGACATTTGCCCAAAACAAAAAACATTTGAAAAACCTATTTTACATATTACTGCTGATATTGAGTTCATGTTCGACGCCTGAAAAATTTACGCTAAAAAAAGAAGGTTCT
>JBIPMI010000292.1:0-3775 GCA_044369215.1 Bacteroidia bacterium
AAAGTTCTTGAGCTAGATCCTGAAAATGCGAATGCTAAAAAAGTAATGAGCGAAAAATAAAAAAAAGCCTTCTCAAAATTGGGAAGGCTTTTTTTGGCTTTTGGCAATTGGCTATTGGCAATTGGCTGTAGTTCGAAGTGATAGTAATATTACTTTTCTAAACAATCTTTTTAAATCCTACAATAGATTAAATTCAATTTTCAAAATATTATTCCTTCAAAATCTTTGGTATTAAATGGAACGCTTCAATTAAACGAAATTTCAGCTAAAAGCCAATGGCCAATGGCTAACAGCTGTTCCAACTACTTCAGTTCAGCAAGTGCCTTTTCCAACTTTTCAAACAACTCTCCTATTTGTAAATCATTTAAAGTTCCAACAGAAACCCTGTACCAATCTGTTCCCGATTCACAACCAAATGCTGTAAATGGAACTATTGCCAATTGAGCTTTATTTAACAAATAATCTGTGATGTCTTGTGTGGTTTGAATTACACTTCCATCAGGTTTTGTTTTTCCAATTAAGCTAAATTGTACCGAAAGATAAATTGCTCCTTCAGGTGAAATTACGTTAACCGGATATCCTTTTTTGCCCAGTTCTAAGATTCCTTCAGCTAATGGAATTAACCTTTTATCAAGTTTGCCTTTTAATTCGTTTAAATAAGCAAACAAGGCTTCAGAATTGCTCAAAAATGCTGCTGCGGCAACTTGTTCAGCTCTTGGAGCCCATGCACCAATATGACCTAATATCGATTTCATTTTTGAAATTACCTCTGCCGGACCTAATCCCCATCCTACTCTAACTCCTGTTGAGGCCAAAGATTTTGATATTCCATCAACAAAAATTGTATAAGGTTTCATTTCAGGATTAAGGCTGATTGGATCATAATGTTCAATACCGTCAGTTCTTAGCATCCAATAAATCTGATCAAAAAGAATATAAACTGGTTTTTGATTTGGACCTCTTCTTTTATTTTCTGCCAAAACCATTTCACATATTTCCTGTAATTGTTCTTTTCTAAATGTTGTGCCGGTTGGGTTTAAAGGTGAACACAAAGCAACCAAAACGATTTCAGAAATATATGGAGCTAAATCGGCAGCAGAAGGCATAAATCCATTTTCAGGATGTGTATGTACTTCTATTTTTTGCGCATCACTTAAATGACAATAATGGTTATTATTCCATGATGGAACCGGATAAAATACCTTGTCGTTTGGATCTACAATTGTTTGGTAAATGGCATGAATCAAAGGACGACCACCTCCTGCAATCATTACTTCATCATCAGCAAAACTTAAACCTTGGTAATCTAAAATAAACTTTTGGACAGCCTTTTTTAGTTCCAAAACTCCATCTGCAGGTGGATAATTGGTTTCGCCTTTTTGATACGCTTTTATAATCTCATCCCTAAAAACCTCAGGAATAGGGAAAAGTGAAGGATCGAAATCACCAATAGTAAGGTTGTAGATTTGGTGTCCTTCCTTGATTTTTTTGTTGATTTCGCCGCCTAGTTTAATGATTTCAGAACCAATTAAAGTAGCTGCTTTTTGAGATACTTTCTGCATGATTCGAAATTAACTAAATCTTACTCAAAAAAGAATGTCTATTAGACCTTATCTTTGCCGCCGGAAAATGATAGCACTAACAGACATCGGATTTGAATTTGGAGGAAGATTCCTCTACAGAAATGCCAATTGGCATATCAAACCAAATGAAAGAATTGGTTTAATTGGGTTAAATGGAACAGGGAAATCTACTTTGTTGAGAATTATCAACGGAGAATACTCTCTTACTGAGGGAAATATGAGTAAACCCCGTGATTTAACCATTGGATTTTTAAATCAGGATCAATTAAGCTTTGATTCTGATGATAGCATTGTAAATGTAGCAATGACAGCTTTTAGCGAGGCATTGAAACTAGAAAAAGAAATTGAAGAAATCATTCAATTACTTGAAACCGACCATAGTGAAGAAACAATTCAGCGACTTGCTGATAAACAAGAGGCTTTTGAACATTATGATGGTTACAATATCCACCATAAAACAGAAAAGATTTTAGAAGGATTAGGCTTTACAACAGCGCAATTATTACAACCTTTTAATAAATTCTCCGGAGGTTGGAGAATGCGTGTTTTATTGGCTAAAATGCTGCTTCAAGAACCTAATTTATTGATGCTGGATGAGCCTACCAATCACTTGGATATGCCTTCAATTCAGTGGCTTGAAGAATATTTACGTAATTATAAAGGAACTGTTATTGTGGTAAGTCACGATAGGTATTTCCTTGATAAAATGGTAAGTAAAATTGTAGAAGTGAGTATGTCGAAAATTTTCGAATACCCTGGAAACTACAGTTTTTATCTTGAAAATAAATCGGAAAGAATGGAGTTACAACAACGTTCTTATGATAACCAGCAACAATTTATCAAAGATCAGGAAAAACTTATTAACCGCTTTAAAGCCAAAGCATCTAAGGCATCTATGGCTCAAAGTAGGGTGAAAATGTTGGATAGAATAGACAGAATTGAAGCGCCCGAAGACGATAACAGGGAAATCAATATTCAATTCAGAGTTGGACAACAACCGGGTAGAACCATTACTGAATTCAATGGAGTTTCTAAGGCTTATCCGGATATCGAAATTATAAACCGTGCAGAAGCCCGTATTGAAAGAGGAGATAAAATTGCGCTTATCGGAGCCAATGGAAAAGGTAAATCTACCCTACTCCGTTTAATGGCAGGAACTGATACTTTTGAAGGAGAAATCAAACCCGGATTCAATGTTCGTCAGGCTTTCTACGCTCAGCACAAATTAGAATCATTGAATTTGCAAAACGAAATTTTGCAGGAATTAATGGAATTTGGTACCGACAGAAGTGAAACCGAATTAAGAACTGTTTTAGGTTGTTTCTTGTTTGAAGGTGATGAAGTTTTTAAACGCATTAAAGTTTTAAGTGGAGGAGAAAAAGCCCGTGTAGCATTAGCTAAAACTTTGTTGACAGAAGCCAATTTCCTTTTACTGGATGAGCCTACCAACCACTTGGATATGCGTAGTATCAATATTTTGATTCAGGCATTACAAGGATACGAAGGCAGTTTCGTAGTAGTAAGTCATGACCGTTTCTTCGTTTCACAAATTGCCAATAAAATTTGGTGGATTGAAGACCAGGAAATTAAAGAGTATCCTGGAAGTTTTGAAGAATATGAGTATTGGAGAGCTAAACAGGAAGAGGAATTAAAGAAAAATCCGGTTGCAAAAGTAATAACTAAAAAAGCTGTTGTTATTGAAGAACCTAAAAAGCAAGCAGAAAAAGCACCTGTTAGTAACAATTATATCCAAAAATTGAAAAATCAATTTGAGGATTATGAAAAGAAAGTTGCTGCTACAAAACTCAAATTAACTGAAATAGAAAATTCTTTTGCTAAACCAGAAAACAGTGGTGATGTAAAAAAAATGGAAGAATTAAACCGTTTTTATGATGCTGAGAAGAAAGCATTGTTACATCTTGAAAAAGAAATGGAAGCTGTTTTAGAAGAACTAATCGAATTGGAATAAGTCGGTTTTTCTCATCTATTCTTAGTATTATTGATTGAATGATTGATAAGGTTAAAAATTGGTGGAATGAATCCATCTATGAAATTTCGCCTCCATATAGAACGTATATACCAAGTAAAAGAAAAGGAATCATTTCTATACTAAAATTTGGTATTATAAATGGTTTATTTATTGCCTTATTTGTTTTCTTATTTATAAAAAAGGGAGTCTGGTTTGTCTTTCT
>JBIPMI010000293.1:0-3773 GCA_044369215.1 Bacteroidia bacterium
TTGAATTGGGTTTTGTTCTAAACTTTCAAATAAATGGGCTAGATCGATTTTAATAGAAGGATATTTTTTAGCTAATCGCTTTAACTCCTTTCTAAAAGTAGGTACTGCTATTATATTATAGCTCATCTAATAATTGTTTAGCAGGTATGCCTTTTAGTTTGCCTTCACGTATCAATTTTAGCTCTTCTACAGCTTCTTTAATTTCTTCCATAAGCAGCGCTTTTTCTTCTGAAATTTTCTTCGCTTTTTTTACAAAAGAAAGGCTTTGTAAAACTTTCATTCCAAAGGCAGCTTCATTATCTGATATATCTATTATTACTTTCATCTTTTATAGTTATTTAATATTGATGCTTATTGTTTGAATTTTATTTTTCAATTTGGGTGACAAAAATACAATTATTAATAATAAATATAGTCGATTCAATATTCTAATTTTGAATAATGAAATTGTTGAGTTGTTTCGAGATTAATCTTGAATTTTACTTTTTGCTTCAATCACTTTAAATGCTTTTTCAAGAGCAAATAATGCTACGTTTATACTTTTTTGATACATTAAAATACCACCACTTTTCCCTTTTCTTTTGCTACTAATTGCCAAGCGTATTTTCTAGCAGTTATTTCCAATGAAAGTTCCACTTTCAGGGTTTTCTTCAATTGCTGAAATTAGTTCAGCATACTCATTTTTGAGTGATGGAAATTTTTTAGCTAGTCGTTTTAGTTCTTTTTCAAAACGATTGGTAGAAATAATACTATAACTCATCGAGTAATTCTTGTGCTGTTTTTAGTTTTAGTTTACCTTTTTTGTGCAAGCGAACTTGTTCTGCAGCATCTTTTAAATCTTCCAATAAATCCATCGAGGCCTTTTTCTTTGGCTTTGATTTTTTTGCTTCCTTATCTAACTTGATATCTTCCAATTCTTCCATTATTGCTTCAAAATCTTTAATAGGAATCACAACAGATATTTTTTTACCAGTTTTATCAGTAATATAATTCGGATGAAGTGTAAGCATGTTTTTAGTTAATGAAATACAAAAATAAACTATCAGATTTCAAAATAGAAATTAAATCTAGTTGATTTTCTTAAATTCAAACATTTAGTTTTGATTAGTTCTGCTTTTACCAACAAAAAAAGCCAGTCATCTTAACAATAACCGGCTTTAAAATTCGAATAATTCTTACTAATTCAAATCACAATTCAACATCCAACGGATGCCAAACTTGTCTTGAAGAATGCCAAATCTAGCTCCCCAAAAGGTGTCTTGTAAAGGCATCTCTACTTTACCTCCTTCAGCTAATTTAGCAAACAAGGATTCCAATTCCATGATTTGAGGATAATCTATAGATAAGGAAAAATTATTGCCTTCAGTAAAGGTATTTCCCGGCATGGTATCGCAGCATAATATCGATTGTTCTCCAATTTTCAATTCTGCATGTAATACTTTGTTTTCATATCCTGCCGGTAATTCCATTGGTGCTGTATCATATCTGTTGATGCCTAAGATTTCAGCATTGAAACAAGTTGCATAAAAGTTCAATGCTTCTTCTGCATTGCCGTTAAAAGTAAGGTAAGGTTTGATGTTCATGGTTAAATATTTCGACCAATAAAGGCCTAGTTTTTTAAACTAAATATGATGGAGGTCAGAGTTTGAAGAAAATTTAAGATTAAAATCATTTATTAATTAAAATAATCATCGTAATATTGCGATAATAAATTATGGGAACAAGTAAATCAGAAGAATTTTCAGTGAAAGATAATATCCTGGCAAAATATGCCAAAGCACTTTCACATCCTGCACGTGTGGCAATTATCCGACTCATCATTCAAAAGCAGGCCTGCATCTGTGGTGAGTTGGTTGATGAATTACCTTTATCGCAAAGTACCGTTTCTCAACACTTAAAGGAATTAAAAGAAGCTGGCTTAATAAAAGGCGAAATTTCAGGTCCGAAAACCTGCTATTGCATCGATGAAGAAGCATGGAATCAAGCATTGGAAAGAATCAATGAATTATTTGGCTCGTATGCTGAAAAGAAAAACAAATGCTGTTAATTTTAAACAAACAAAAACATGAAAACAGAAGAAGAATTAAAAGAATTGGTAAAGCAAAAATACAGTGAAATCGCTTTACAAGACAAAGAAGTGAACCAATCATCTTGCTGCGGTGCAGGTGGTTGTTCAACGGAGGTTTATAATATCATGACCGATGATTATTCAGAGGTAGAAGGTTACCATAAAGATGCAGATTTAGGTCTGGGTTGTGGTTTACCTACTTCATTTGCTTTAATTAAAGAAGGTGATGTTGTTATCGATTTAGGCTCTGGTGCCGGCAATGATTGTTTTATCGCACGCAAAAAAGTGGGAGTTAATGGCAAAGTTATTGGCATTGATTTCACACCTGCGATGATTGAAAGAGCTCGTATCAATGCAGATACTTTGGGTTATAACAATGTTGAATTCAGACAAGGTGATATAGAAAAAATGCCTGTTGCTGCCAATACAGCTGATGTTATTGTAAGCAATTGTGTTTTAAATCTTGTGCCTAATAAGGCAGCAGTTATCAAAGACATTTTCAGGGTTTTAAAACCCGGTGCTCATTTCAGTATTTCTGATATAGTATTAAAGGGTGATTTGCCGGAGCAATTACAACATGATGCAGAAATGTATGCCGGTTGTGTTTCAGGTGCCATTCAAATGGATGAATACTTGGGTTTAATTGAACAAACCGGATTTTGTAATATCAAAATACAAAAGCAAAAAGCCATCATTATTCCGAATGATATTCTAAGTAACTATATGAATCAAGAGCAAATCAATTCATTCAATAATGGTTCAACTGGAATTTACAGTATCACAGTTTATGCTGAAAAACCAAAAGAAGCATCTTGTGAGCCTGATTCTGGTTGCTGCTAAATGCTATTGGAATTATTTATTTTTTCATGCATATCCGCATGTTTACCATTAATTTAAATCAAATAAAAATTTCAATTTTAAAGTGTTTGGAGTTTCGCTATAACTGTTTTTTTTTAAGCAATTTATCTAAAACTTGGGCTCATACAAATACTCAGTTTTAATTTCTTCAAGAGTTTTTCTTATAACTTTCACACTCATTTTGATATCTTTTACAGGCCTATCATTTGCATCTTTTGATTGAACCACAATTTTATCAGCAACATCCATACCTTTCATGATAAAACCAAATACGGTGTAGTTTTTATTTAAGTGTGAAGTTTGTGTTGCACCCATGCAAATGTAAAACTGAGAGCCGCTGGAGGCTTTAAGCGGGTTTACATCATCGCCATCTCTTGCTGCACCAACTGCACCTCTAATATGTTTTAAAGAATCATTAAGTTCAATTGGAATTGTATAATCAGGACCACCTGAACCATCATTGGTTTTGATGCTGTCTTTGCTATTAGGATCTCCACCCTGAATAACAAAATTTCTTATGATTCTGTGGAATGTAGTGCTGTCGTAATAAGATTGTTTCGCTAATTTTAGAAAGTTTTCTCTGTGTTTAGGAGTTGATTTATACAACCACATATACATTTTCCCAAAAGAGGTTGTGATTTCAATAATCTCTTCTCCTGCCGGAGTTTCTTCAACTGGAGCGATATTTTCTTCTTTTTTACAAGCTGAAAATAGGATTAAAAAAGAAAGTAAAATAAATGCCAGTTGTTTTTTCATATTTCAATATCCCATTTAATTTGATTCACTTTTTTAACGTATTTATCATTTTCAAGGTAAATGTATTTAACTATAAACCAGGCTGCTAATG
>JBIPMI010000294.1:0-3770 GCA_044369215.1 Bacteroidia bacterium
TTCTCATCATCACTTGGTAAGAAATTCTTTATGGGTCTTACCGGGTTGTTCTTATGTTCCTTTCTTGTGATACACATGGTAGGAAATCTTCAATTGTTTAAATCGGATTTCGGCATGGCCTTTAATATCTATGCTGTATTCATGACAAGCAATCCTTTAATTAAAGCAGTATCTTATTTGCTGTACTTATCTATTATTTTTCATGCTATTCAAGGCATTAGATTGGTATTTCAAAACAAAGCATCAAGACCTGTTCAGTATGCAGTTTACAATGGTAAGGCTAGCAGCTCTTGGGCCAGCCGAAACATGGGCTTATTAGGAACTATTCTTTTAGTTTTTATAGTTGTACACATGAGTGATTTTTGGTTTGAATATAAATTCGGTCATGTTCCTTATGCAAACTATTACACCAATGTAGAAACAGGTGAAACTAAATTTGTACCGGCTCCTCCCGACCACAAACAGTTCAATAAAATTGAAGAGTCTGTAATCAGTTCTGCAGAAGGCCAATTTAAGGTTACAACTGTAAAGGATTTATATGCTGAGGTTGCAGAAGGATTTAAAGAATGGTGGTTAGTCCTTATTTATATTGTATCAATGGCGGCAGTAAGTTTCCACCTATACCATGGCTTTCAAAGCGCTTTTCAAACCTTTGGTTTAAATCATAGTAAATATAATGGTATGATTAAATTCATTGGATTATGGATATTTTCTATAGCTCTGCCTGCGGGATTTGCTGCTATGCCTTTATATTTCTTTTTTAAGTAAATAATTAAATTCTTTATATGAGCTCATCAAAATTAGAATCAAAAATTCCTGAAGGAAATCTTGAAACCAAATGGACAAAATACAGATCAACTGTACCATTGGTAAATCCGGCAAATAAAAGAAGCCTTGAAATAATCGTAGTTGGTTCTGGTTTAGCGGGTGCTTCTGCGGCATCAACTTTAGCAGAATTAGGATATAAAGTTAAAGTTTTCTGTTTTCAGGATTCTGCTCGTCGTGCGCACAGTATTGCTGCACAAGGTGGAATTAATGCTGCAAAAAATTACCAAAATGATGGTGATTCAGTTTATAGACTGTTTTATGATACTATTAAAGGTGGAGATTACAGAGCACGTGAAGCTAACGTTTATCGCTTAGCTGAAGTTAGTGCTAATATTATTGACCAAAGTGTTGCTTCAGGTGTACCTTTTGCCCGCGAATATGGTGGCTTACTTTCAAATCGTTCTTTTGGGGGAACTCAAGTTCAAAGAACGTTTTATGCAGCTGGTCAAACCGGTCAACAATTATTATTAGGAGCTTATAGTGGTTTACAAAGACAAGTTGGAATGGGAGCAGTACAAATGTTTGCTCGTCACGAAATGCTTGAAGTTGTAAATATTGATGGTGTTTGCCGTGGAATTATCGCCAGAGATTTAGTTAGCGGGAAATTAGAAAGACATTTCGGTCATGCTGTATTATTATGCACTGGCGGTTATGGAAATGTATTCTATCTTTCTACAAATGCGATGGGTTCAAATGTTACAGCAGCTTGGAAAGCACATAAAAAAGGAGCCATGTTTGCCAATCCTTGTTTTACACAAATCCATCCAACATGTATTCCTGTTTCAGGTGACCATCAATCAAAACTAACCTTAATGTCAGAATCATTAAGAAATGATGGTAGAATTTGGGTTCCTAAACAACAAGAAGACGCAAAAGCAATCAGAGAGGGTAAATTAAATCCTAATCAAATAAAAGAAGAAGATAGAGATTATTATCTGGAAAGAAGGTACCCTGCTTTTGGAAATCTTGTACCACGCGACGTAGCAAGTCGTGCCGCCAAAGAACGTTGTGATGCCGGTTTTGGTGTGAACGCAACAGGTGAAGCTGTTTATCTGGATTTTGCTTTTAACATGAAGTACAAATACGGCAAAACTGAAGCTACAAAAAAAGGAATTTCAAATCCTACTGAAGAGCAATTAAAAGCTTTAGGTCATGAAGTTATCAAAGAAAAATATGGTAACTTATTCGACATGTATCATCAAATTACAGGCGTTAATCCATATGAAAATCCAATGATGATTTACCCAGCGGTGCATTATACAATGGGTGGATTATGGGTTGATTATAACTTAATGACAAATATACCTGGCCTGTATGCATTAGGGGAAGCGAACTTCTCTGACCATGGAGCGAATAGACTTGGGGCTTCAGCATTGATGCAAGGTTTAGCTGATGGTTATTTTGTAATACCTTACACAATTGGTTCATATTTAAATAAAGAAATCAGTGTAAAACCAATTTCATTAGACCATCCAGCATTTGTTCAGGCAGAAAAAGAAGCGGAAGAAAGAATCAATAAATTCTTAAGCATCAATGGCACAAAATCTGTAGATTATTTCCACAAGAAATTAGGCTTAATCATTTGGAACAATTGCGGTATGGCAAGAAATTCAGACGGTTTAACAAAAGCCATAGAAGAAGTAAGAGCCTTAAGAGATGAATTCTGGAAAAATGTAAGAGTAACTGGTTCTGCTGATGAAATGAATCCTGAATTGGAAAAAGCAGGTCGTGTTGCTGATTTTCTTGAGCTTGGAGAACTTATGTGTTTAGATGCTTTAAAACGTAATGAAAGTTGCGGAGGTCACTTCAGAGAAGAGTATCAAACTGAAGAGGGAGAAGCATTAAGAGATGATGAAAATTATAAATATGTAGCTGCTTGGGAAATGAAAGACCTGGGAAACTGGGAATTACATAAAGAAGATTTGATTTACGATAACATCAAAATTGCTCAAAGAAGCTATAAATAATCACCTATTAAAATAAAAATTTATGAGCGAAAAACATATAAATGTTACTCTAAAAGTTTGGAGACAACGCAATAGCAAAGATAAAGGTGGATTTGAAACCTATCCAATGAGTGGTGTTTCAACTGATATGTCATTCCTTGAAATGTTTGATGTATTAAATGAAAAGTTAATTATTGAAGGCAAAGATCCTGTGGCTTTTGATCATGATTGTCGTGAAGGTATTTGCGGTATGTGCAGTATGTTTATTAATGGACGACCACATGGACCAAAACAAGCTGTTACAACTTGCCAACTTCATATGAGAAGTTTTAATGATGGTGAAACTATTGTGGTTGAACCTTGGAGAGCAAAACCATTTCCTGTTATCAAAGATTTGGTTGTAGACAGATCATCTTTCGATAGAATTATTGCAGCAGGTGGATTTATTTCTGTTAACACAGGAAATGCCCAAGATGCGAATTCACTTCCTATTTCAAAAGAAAATGCGGATGAGGCATTCGCAGCTGCAGCTTGCATTGGTTGTGGCGCTTGCGTTGCAGCTTGCAAAAATGCTTCTGCTATGCTTTTTGTTTCAGCAAAAGTTTCGCAGTTAGCTTTGTTACCTCAAGGACAACCAGAAAGAAATCAACGTGTAATGGAAATGGTAGCTCAAATGGATTCAGAAGGATTTGGTTCTTGTACCAATACTGGTGCATGCAGCGCTGAATGTCCTAAAGAAATCTCATTAACCAACATTGCCAGAATGAATCGTGATTATGTTGTAGCTGAGTTAAGCTCAAAATAGTTAGATTTTTATACTAGAAAAAAGGCTGTTTCATTTTGAAGCAGCCTTTTTTGTGCTATTTAAGGTAATCCTTAAAAATTCTCAGATTCATTTGGATTTCCAATTGTTAGTATATGATTTTCGTAATATAACTATCACTTTAAATATTATTCATTATAGATGCAACAAAATTTAGTATTTTAGCGTCTTCT